>JAZSJP010000050.1:0-4898 GCA_045534395.1 Eubacteriales bacterium
CGCAGCGAAGAAGGTCGGCGAGACCATCGCGAAGCTTGCTCTCGAAAAAGGCATCAAGGACGTTGTCTTTGACCGTGGCGGCTACCTCTATCACGGACGTGTGAAAGAATTAGCCGAAGGTGCCAGAGAAGCTGGCCTGAATTTCTAAGTTTCAAGGAGGATAACAGAAATTATGAACGAAAGAATTGATGCGTCCACCTTGTCGTTGACGGAAAAAATGATTTGTCTGAGCCGCGTTTCCAAGACCGTTAAGGGCGGTCGGAAATTCAAGTTCACCGCCTTGATGGTTGTCGGGGACGGCAACGGCATCGTCGGTATCGGCTTGGGTAAGTCCGTTGAAATTCCCGATGCTGTTAACAAGGGCATCGAAGACGCGAAGAAAAATCTCGTCCGTGTCTCCCTGAAAGGCACGACCATTCCCCACGAAGTCGTAGCTACCTTCGGTGCTTCTCAGGTTATCATGAAGCCCGCCGCTCCCGGTACCGGGGTTATCGCAGGCGGTGCCGTCCGTGATATTCTGCAAGCTGCCGGTGTCAAAGACATCCGTACCAAGGCGCTGCGTTCCCGTAATCCCCAGAACCTTGCCAACGCTACCATCGTCGGTCTGAAGTCCCTGCGGACTGCTGCCGAAGTTGCGGAAACCCGCGGCAAGACTGTTCAGGATATCTTGGGTTGAGGAGGTAATAACGATGAAAATTACCCTCGTAAAAAGTTTGATCGGAAGACATCCCGATCACGTAAAGACTGCGAAGTCCATGAATCTTAAGAAAATCGGCGACGTTTCCGAGCAGCCCGATAACGCTGCTACCAAGGGTAAGATCGCTCAGATTTCTTATCTCATCAAAGTTGAAGACTGAAAAGGAGGTAGCAACAGATGAAATTGTCTGATTTGGCTCCCGCATACGGCTCCACCCACGTTGCAAAGCGTAAGGGCAGAGGTGCCGGAAGCGGCAACGGCAAAACCGCAGGCAAAGGTCACAAGGGTCAGAACGCTCGCTCCGGCGGCGGTGTCCGTGTTGGCTTCGAAGGCGGTCAGATGCCGATCTACAGAAGACTTCCGAAGCGCGGCTTCAACAACCTTCGCTTCATCAAGACCTATCAGGTCGTTAACGTCGGCGCCCTCAATGATTTTGAGGAAAATGCCGTAATCACCTCCGAAGAACTCCTGAAGAAGGGTCTCATCTCCGACGTTGAGGCTCCCGTGAAGTTCCTCGGGGACGGCGAGATCGAAGTGAAAGGTCTCACCGTGAAGGCTGCGAAGTTCTCTGCGACTGCAGCTCAGAAGATCGAAGCCGCAGGCGGGAAAGCTGAGGTGCTGTAAGGTATGGGAATCCTCACGACCCTCCGGAACGCATGGAAAAACGCTGATCTGAGAAAGAAGATCCTCTTCACGCTGATGATCATCGTTCTCTTCCGGATCGGCGCCAGCATTCCTGTTCCTTTCCTCGACGCTGCTGCGATTTCTTCGTATTTCACCAGCGGAAATACCCTTTTAGGGTATATGAATATGCTTTCGGGTAATGCGCTGTCCGTCGGTACGCTCTTTGCTCTGACCATTCAGCCTTACATTAACGCAAGCATTATTATTCAGCTTTTAACCGTTGCCATTCCTTATTTCGAACGCCTTGCCAAAGACGACAGCGCCGAAAAGAAGGGTCGCAAAAAGCTGAATAAGATCACTCGGTATACTACCATTGCCATCGCTCTGTTGCAATCTTTCGGATACTTCCAAATCCTTCGGACTGCCGGAGCTATCACCGTGGTAAATGCCGACAAATTCTCCGGAGAACTGTTCTTGGTCGGCGCTTGCATCGTGCTGACTCTGACCGCAGGTTCTTCCTTGGTTCAATGGTTGGGTGAAAGCATTGACGAAAAGGGCATCGGAAACGGTATCTCTATGATTCTTTTCGCGTCCATCGTCTCCCGCGCTCCCGATCTGTTGACCTACGTCATCAGCGCCTTCTCTAAAGGCGGTAAATGGTGGCTTGCCATCATCGTCGTCATTCTGGCGGTTGCTATGTTCGGTCTCATTGTCTTCATGGACAGCGCCGAGCGCCGCATCACCGTTCAGTATGCAAAGCGCCAGGTCGGCCGCAAGGTCTACGGCGGACAGAAGCAACAGCTTCCCATTAAGGTTTGTATGACCGGCGTTATGCCCATCATCTTTGCCTTTGCTATTACTTCTCTCCCCGCAACCATCGCTGCTTTCCTTCCGAAGACCAACGGTTTCGTTACCTTCACGGAAAAGTATTTCGGTCAGACCAGCATCGCTTATATGCTCATCAGCTTTGCTCTGATTATTGCGTTCAACTACTTCTATATCGCAATTCAGTACAATGCCGCTGATATTGCCAAGCAGTTGAAGGAAAACGGCGGTACCATTCCCGGGATCCGTCCCGGACGCCCCACCGTTGACTTTATCATGAATACGGTCAACAAGATCACCTTGTTTGGTGCCATCTACTTGGGCGTTATCGCGATTTTCCCCTACATTCTGCAGGCAATCTTCCCCAACGACCTTGCCAATATTGCATTGGGCGGTACTTCTATGATGATTCTCGTTTCCGTTGCCCTTGAAACAGTCAAGGTTCTGGAAGCTCAGATGATTCAGCGGAATATGCCCAGCGTGTTGGATTAACGGGAGAGTGCTATGAGATTAATTCTTCTCGGCGCTCCCGGTGCCGGAAAGGGCACTCAGGCGGAGATCATTTCCGAGAAATTCAACATTCCTCAGATCTCCACCGGAGCGATCCTTCGGGCGGCTGTCGCAGAACAGACCCCCCTCGGCAAAAAGGTTGAAAAGGTTATGCAGTCCGGCGGACTCGTTTCAGACCAAGACGTTATCGCTTTGGTGAAAGAGCGTTTCCAACAGCCCGACTGTGCCAACGGTTTTATTCTGGACGGGTTTCCCCGCACCATTCCTCAGGCAGAAGCTCTCGACGTAATGCTCACCGAAATGGGCATTTCCATCGACCTGGCAGTCAGCCTGGAAGTGGACCCGGAAAAAATCGTTACCCGCATGAGCGGTCGGCGCACCTGCCCCACTTGCGGAGCCACCTATCACGTGGTTTACAAGCCTTCTTCTAAGGGAGAAGATTGTGACAAGTGCGGAGCCGCTTTGACTATTCGCAAAGACGACAGAGAAGAGGTCGTTCGCGACCGTCTCGCGGTTTATGAAAAGCAGACCGCGCCTCTGAAAAACTACTACGCTCAGCAGAATAAACTCAGACTTGTGGAAGGTCAGGAAGAATTGGCTGACACCACCGCTTTGATGGAAAAAGCCTTAGTGCTTTAGAGGTAATTATGTCTGTTACCTTAAAATCGCAGCGGGAAATTGATATGATGCGCCGCGCCGGCGCCCTTGCCGCAGAAGTTCTCCGTATCGGAGGCGAGGCAGTCCGCCCGGGCGTGACCACCAAATATATCAACGATACTATGCACAAGTTTTTAAAGAGCAAGAACGCGACCCCCAATTTCTTGGGATACGGCGGATTCCCCGGTGTGGCTTGCATCTCGGTTAACGATGAAGTGATCCACGGGATTCCGTCGGGGCGTTTGCTCACCGATGGAGATATTGTGAGTATTGATGTCGGTGTTCTGCTCAACGGCTACCATTCCGATACGGCGGCAACCTTCCCCTGTGGGAACGTTTCTCCCGAAGCGCAAAAGCTGATTGACGTGACCCGTCAATGCTTCTATGAAGGATTGCAATTCGTCTCTCCCGGCTTCCGTCTGGGCGACGTTGGATACGCTATCAGCAATTACGCTCACCGCAACGGTTTTTCCGTGGTGCGGGACTATATCGGACATGGCGTTGGAACCCAGTTGCACGAAGAACCGGATGTTCCCAACTACGGTGTCCGCGGCAAAGGACTTCGCCTGCAAAAAGGCATGACCATTGCCATCGAACCCATGATCAACATGGGTGGATACCAAGTTCAACAGGTTCATCCCAACGGTTGGACGGTGACAACTGTCGACGGAAAATGGTCTGCTCATTACGAACATACCGTTGCCGTAACCGACGACGAGCCGTTAATACTCACATCTCAATCCTGATACTGGAGGTTTTTCATGGCAAAAGATGGTGTCATCGAGATTGAAGGCGTCGTTGTAGAGACGCTTCCCAACACGAAGTTCATTGTAGAACTTCCCAACGGACACAAAATCTCCGCTTATATCTCAGGTCGACTGAGAGACAACAATATTCGGATCCTTCTGGGCGACAAAGTGACCGTCGAAATGTCCCCCTACGATCTGACCAAAGGTCGGATTACGTGGCGGAACGCCGGTCCCCGCAAGCCCGTCGGTTCCAACTGAACTCGATTCGCTTCATTAAAAGGAGGTAGTTCAAATGAAGGTACGTCCTTCCGTCAAACCCATGTGTGAAAAGTGCAAGGTTATCAAGCGCAAAGGCAAAGTTATGGTCATTTGCTCTGATCCTAAGCATAAGCAAACCCAGGGTTAATCAAATTGGAGGTAATTTAAATGGCAAGAATTTCCGGTGTAGATCTGCCCAACGCCAAACGGGTCGAAGTTGGTTTGACCTATATCTACGGCATCGGCATCAACACTTCTAAAGTCATCCTCGCTGAAACCGGCATCAACCCCGACACCCGTGTCAAAGATTTGACCGAAGCTGAAATCGGTCTGCTGCGTGATTATATTGACAAGAATCTCTCCGTCGAAGGTGATCTTCGCAGAGAAGTTGCCATGAACATCAAGCGCATGGTCGAAATCGGTTGTTACAAAGGCATTCGTCACAGAAAGAGCCTGCCCGTTCACGGTCAGCGCACGAAGACCAACGCCAGAACCCGCAAAGGTCCCGTAAAGACCGTAGCGAACAAGAAGAAATAATTGTAGTTAGGAGGATATCAGAATGGCTCAGCAGAAATCTG
>JAZSJP010000037.1:0-1971 GCA_045534395.1 Eubacteriales bacterium
AGATACGTAGGTTCTTATCCTGTCATCGGAATCCGTCCCATTATCGACGGACGCCGCGGCCCCTTGAAACTTCGGGAGAGCCTCGAAGATCAAGTCATGGGATTGGCTCAGGCAGCCAAGAAGTTGTTTGAGGAAAATCTTTTTTATTCCAACGGCGAACCGGTCAAGGTCGTCATCGCAAATTCTTCCATTGGTCGCGTTCCCAAAGCAGCAGCGTGTGCCGATCAGTTTAAAAAAGAAGGCGTAGACAGTACCCTTTCCGTTACTCCCTGTTGGTGCTACGGTTCTGAGACTATGGATATGGATCCCAATACCATCAAAGGTGTTTGGGGCTTTAACGGTACGGAACGTCCCGGCGCCGTTTATCTTGCCGCCGTGTTGGCATCTCACGCCCAAAAGGGACTTCCCGCATTCGGCATTTACGGACACGAGGTTCAGGATCGGGATCAAGTTACCGAAATTCCTGAAGACGTCAAAGAAAAACTCCTTCGCTTCGGCCGTGCCGCAGTTGCCGTTGCTACCATGCGCGGAAAATCTTACTTGCAAATCGGTTCTCAATGTATGGGAATCGGCGGATCCATCATGGATCAGGATTTTGTGGAATCCTATCTCGGTATGCGGGTAGAATCTGTAGACGAGGTGGAAATTCTGCGCCGTATGGAAGAGGGCATTTACAACGAAGAAGAATATCAAAAGGCCCTCGCTTGGACGAAAGAACATTGTAAAGAGGGCAGAGACGATAATCCGGAAAGCGTAAAATTCTCCGATGAACAAAAAGAAAAACAATAAGAATTTACCGTCAAAATGTATTGTATCATCAAGGATCTGATGGCCGGAAACCCCAACCTTCCCGAGGGGTTTGAGGAAGAAATGGTGGGACACAACGCTATCGTCGGCGGATTCCAAGGTCAACGTCAATGGACGGATCATTGGCCCAACTGCGACTATCCCGAAGCGCTCCTCAGCTCTACCTTTGATTTCGAAGGTGCAAGAGAGCCTTATACCCTTGCTACGGAAAACGACGTTCTCAACGGGCTCGGTATGTTGTTCATGCGTTTGTTGACCCATCGTGCGCAAATTTTTGCCGACGTGCGTACCTTCTGGTCTCCCGAAGCTACCAAGCGCGTTACCGGTTATGACTTGGAAGGAAAAGCCAAGGAAAACGGCGGAATTATCCATCTGCTCAACTCCGGTGCCGCCTGCCTGGACGCGTGCGGTGAATGTAAGGACGAAAACGGCAACGCCATCATGAAGAAATGGTGGGAAGTTACTGACGAGGATATTCAAAAGATGACCGACGCTACCGTTTGGTGTGAAGCCGGCTTCGATAATTTCCGCGGCGGCGGATTCTCCAGCCATTTCACCACCCGTGCCGAAATGCCCTGCACCATGATCCGTCTCAATTTGATCAAAGGGCTGGGTCCCGTTCTTCAGATCGCCGAAGGTTGGACGGTCAACCTTCCCGACGAAGTGTCCGACACGCTGATGGAACGCACCAATCCCACTTGGCCCTGCACTTGGTTTGCTCCCCGTTGCGACGGTAAGGAAGGAAGCCCCTTCTGTACCGGCTACGACGTTATGAACAATTGGGGCGCCAATCACGGTGCCATCTCCTACGGACATATCGGCGCCGATTTGATCACTATGTGTTCCATGCTCCGTATTCCCGTTTGTATGCACAACGTTCCCGAAACCGAAATTTTCCGTCCCGCCGCTTGGAACGCCTTCGGGATGGATAAAGAAGGTCAGGATTACCGTGCTTGCCAAACCTACGGACCCCTCTATAAAAAATAAGGATAGTAAATATGAGCAATTCTACCTATCAGTATAAAGAATCTTCAGCTCCTGTGGAACGTTACGAGTGGGAGCGGACGTGGTTCATCCATACGGAAAACACCGACGCAAAGAGGCTTTTTTATATCGGAGAGTCCATCTCTTGGGACGGAGTTCGTCCTTCGTTGCAAAAAATGG
>JAZSJP010000046.1:0-7074 GCA_045534395.1 Eubacteriales bacterium
TAAAAGAAGCGAGTGAAAAATCCGCCGAAAACCTCTTTTAGGTAGCGAAACAAGTCTTTAAAATCCTTGGGGGGTGCGACTTTTTTATGTTCATACGGCATTCTCGGAGGCATAGAGATCACTCCTTTTCCACGTGTAATTTTTGCAAAATTTGATACAGAGTTTCTTTTTCTTTCTCGGAAAGAGGACGGAACCGTTCTTCGGCACGTCGACGCAATTCTTTTTCCCGCTCATCACGGTATTTCTCCCCTTCTTGCGTAAGAAATACTCGAATTGCCCGACGGTCTTCCGGGTCGTCTTCCCGGCGAATCAACCCTTTTTCTTCCATACCGCATAAGGCTTCCGAAAGGGTTTGCGCACGAATTTCCACGCCGTCGGCAAGTTCCCGCTGAGTCATTCCGTCGTTTTTCTTCAAGCATTCCAAAATCAGAAAATAACCCCTTCCGTGAGGAGACTTTTTTGGAGCGTTGCAGGAATCTTCCTTGCTTGCACGGTGGTCGTGAATATGAAATCGGCGGAATTCCCGCCAGAGCAACAAATCGTCCATAACGATCTCCCTTCAATAATAAGGTTCCTTACTTTTTAAGTATAACACACCGAACAAAAAATGTCAATATATAAGGAGCCTTACTATTTGATTTTTTTGTAACAAAAGCGGCGAACCGACGGATCGGCTCGCCACGTAGATTAACGGAAGATTTCTTCTCCCTTGAGAAGTTTTTGAACGTCGCTGAGAACCTTTTGAACCTCGGTAATACGAACGGTCAAAAAGGCTTGTTCTCGAACTTCCACCAAACAGTTGCGATCATCGACGGAATAGAATTTTATGGAGTGATCCGTACCATCAACGGTTTGATAAGAAATGGTGAGAATGGGGGTCGCATTTTGAGGCATCGTTCCTTCTCCGGAAGGAAACATCCCCATAATATTGGCATAAAAATCTCGAAAAGAATCTCCGGAAACAGAAACACCGTTACAAGTTACACGCAAATCTTCCTTATTGTCGGAATCGGCATTGGTTAAAAGGAAGGTATAATCTCCTTGCTCCGAAGAAACCGAAAGAGATTTCAGGTTTGCGATATATTCCCCGAAAAGCAATTTGGTGCAATAGCGGTAAGGAGTCCATTCCAACCATGAGAAGGTATTCTTAGACATGGAGTAAACCACGGGGCGCCCTTCAAACATAACGTAGACGTCCTTGTCCACAGTCTTTCCTAACCAATAAGTGACGGTAAATTCTTCATATATTCCCGACGGTTTGGTAGAATCAAAATACGGATTCGTCGTGCCGTTATACATGGTGGGATTGGGATCGGCGTAAACGGTGAGGACGATTTCGGTACGATTGGCTTGATCCAATCCGTATTTGGAAAGTTCACTCTCTTCGACGCACATTTCCACCACGGAATCGGCGGAAAGGTTTACCATGGTTTTCGTGAGTTCTTCCATGACGTCGGAATCCACACCCCATTGATAGGGAGCTTCCATGGCAGTACTGCCGAAGTACACGCCGTTGATCTTCTTTTCTTCCTCCGTTACCGGACGGAAGACGTAGTTCAGGGTGGGAGATTTAATGGTAAGGGCGCGGAAGTCTGCAGCAGGATCAAAGGTTTTATAGATTTTTCGGTCGCAGTATTCCGCAACGGATTTGAGATAACGTTCCGCAAAGAGACGATCCATCAGATAAACCTCGGTCTCCCCTTTTACCGACATGTAATAGTAATCTCCGGTGGGATTAGCATCTCCAATATAAAAGGTGACATCAGCATCGCTGTATGCCTGAATGGTGATGGTCGCTTGGGGTTGTTCCAATCCGAAACGCGCAAGGTCGGTGCAATTTTCATCGACGACGGTATTGAGGGTCAGCGTTTCCACGCTGCGAAAAAGACCGAGAGAAGATGCAGAAAGCAAGGGAATGGTCTCGTATCCCACAATGGTAACGGTACTCCCGTCCATGCGGACACGATAGGTTCCGTGAGGATTGGTAATCTCCATATAATCCACGTTTTTGGGTGAAAAACGGTAGACTTTGATTCCTTCATCGGTGACGGTCAGTCCGAAATCCAGATTTTCTTCCACAGGTTCGGGAATTGGGTCAATCTCTGAGATCAGAACGATGGCGACTGCAACCAAGGCACAAACCAGCAAAAAGATCCCAACGACGAGCATACGTTTTTTGATCATAAGTGTTTTCTTCTTCTCCAAATCAAGAGGCCGCAAGCAAGGAAGCATACGGGAACAACAACGGCGGAAATTACCCATACGGCGGTGATTTGTCCGTCGCTTTCAAATTTCAGAACGTCGGTCAAAAGGCTGACGGAAGGAATATGTTGATATTCCTCTTCGCTCTGTGAAGCCATAAAATGAATCAACTGAGTGACGTATTCCTGGGTCGCCTGATTTTCACTGTCAACGTTGGAAATAAAGTAATCGTCCACAAGAGACGTAGAACCGAAGACGGCAACGGACGTGGCAAAGCGACTCAAACCGTCGTAGCGGTTGCGCAAGGCCAAGATTCCCACGTCAAAGGGACCCGAAGTGTCCCCTTCCTGTTTTTTGATACTCGAAAAATCGTTACGGGACGCGGCTTGAAAGCGAGAAAAAGACGTATCGGAAGATTTCAAAAGAGAATAGACCTCTATATCCTGTTGCTCTTCAAAGAGTTTTTTCAGAGGACGAGTCTTACCCAACTGCAGTTTCAGATCGAACTTTCCGGTAGAAAGAGTTCCCGTCATAGCAGAGGCTTCCTCGGAATAATTGACACGGAAGGTAGCGTTGGCTCCGGTCAGGGTGATGCTTCGATCGGGATCGTAAATACATTCGTCCTGAAGGGAGATCCCCCATTCTTCCAAATACTGCCGTAATTGGGTATCGGAATTGCAAAAGTCCAAATCGGCAAAGACGAGCATACTCTTTCCTTCCAATTCGTTATTGGAAAGAAATGCGTCAATCTTAGAAATATCCCCGGCGGAATACTGACGTGTGGGGTTGCAGACGACGAGGATTTGATAATCGTCGGGAATTTTTTCCACAGACGTCAGTTCCAAAGTATCGTCCATATAACCGTCATCTTCCATTACGGCTTTAAAGTAGGTCAAAGGCTTTTCGCTGTGACCGCTGATTATGGCGATTTTCTTCATATCGGGATTCGTAGTATAGCGAATACTCGTATTGAGCCGATTTTCAAAGGCGAGATACCGACTGTCGGAAAAGAGAGAATTTCGAATATAGCGATAACGACCCGTGTCGGGAGAATAGACGATAATGACGGGATCGTCGCCCAAATCATCGGTAACGGGAAGGTTGTTCCGTTCTTTGAAAAATTCGGGGTTGTAATTGTAGTCCACGTAATATAATTTGACGTGTTTGCTGAGTTCAACGTATCGGTCTAAGGTCTCGACGATATACTTATGCACCGAAACACCTAAGCCCGAAGAAGCTCCCGAGGATGCAGAGGTGGAATAACTGCGCCAATTTGCCTCGTCACCTAAAACGATAAATTCCACGTCGTGCTCTAATTTACTAAGATAATCCACAGTTTGTTGGCTGACGGTAAAAAGCTGGGATTCGGTCATATCGACCTGTAAATTAAAGCGGTCGGAAGCAAGTCCCACAAGGACGTTCAAGCCAATCATTAAGGAAATAAAGACAATGGTAAAGACCGTTGCAGCGGCACCGTAACGAATCTTTGCCCAAAAGCTTTTCCGAACTTCAATATGATAGGCAAGTTCGGCGGTATCGTCGGAAAGAAGAATTCCGGTTTCTTTGACTTTCTTTTTCACACGAACCTCCTTACTGCCAACGGCGACGTTCCAAGACCCGCACGGTCAAAAACAAAAATGCTGCCGTTACGGTCAGATAAAAGACCACGGATTTCAGAGTAATAATTCCGCCGGCAAAATCATCGTACCAAACGAATATATTCATTTTACTGAGAATTTCGGGGAACCATTGCAACCATTGAGGGAACCATGCCCGCAAGAAAGACGCAACAAAGTCCACCAGCATCAAGAACAAAAAGACACCGGCCGTTCCCCCGGCGGCAATCACGGCATTTTCGGTCAGACAAGAAACGAAAAGGGCGATGGCGATCATGCAACACCCCAACAGCAACGTTCCCACGAAGTTGGAAAAGTTCGTGCCGCCGTCGGTTGTGCCAAACAAATCAATGATAAATACGTAAACCAAATTAATGAGGGTAGAAGCGGTATAGACGGTCATTCCCCCCAAGAATTTTCCCAGAACCACCGAAGAAAGGCTTACGGGAGAGGTAAAAATCAGTTGATCGGTTTTGTTTTTCCGCTCTTCGGCAAAGAATCGCATAGACAAAATGGAAACCACGATAATTTCCACAATAAAGAGCCAAAGTCCAAAAAATCCGCCCAAATAGCTGGTGTTTCTAAGCATAACGAAAAGGCAGAAAAACAACGCAGATAAAAAGGAGTAAATGGCAAGGAGTAAGTAGGCGGTGGAATTTTTAAAAAATCCGACCAACTCCCGTTTGAATATTGCAATCACGGAACGTCATCCTCCTTTGCTTCTTCCTCGGTTTCTTGGGAAGGAGTTCCCTGATCCAAGGTAAGGGTCTCTCCTTCTGCCGGAGTTGTTTGGTCGACCAATTTCAGGAAAATATCTTCCAGAGAAACCCCCACGGGGGTAATTACCAAAATATACCAACCTCGTTTTGCACATTCTTCAAACAATGCGCGGCGGATGTCCACGTCCTTGTCTGCTTCGATCATAACGTCGACGGTGCCCGGTTCCATGGAACCTTGCGATTCCACTTTCAACATTCCGGGGATGGCAGAAAGCACCGGAACTACTTGATCTTGCGGAGCCGCAATACGAACGGCGTAACGACTGTTTGCCGCAGCGGACCGAGCAAGGTCTTCCGTCAAGGCATCGAGAACCAAATGCCCCTCGTTGATGATAATAACCCGTTCACAGAGTGCTTGAATCTCCGACAAAACGTGAGACGACAAAATAACGGTACGAGTTTGTCCCAATTTTTGAATCAGATTGCGGATCTCAACGATCTCTTTGGGATCTAAGCCCACGGTAGGTTCGTCCAAAATCAAAATTCTGGGGTCGTTGATTAAAGCCTGCGCAAGTCCTACCCGCTGACGGTACCCCTTGGAAAGGTTGCGAATCATGCGGTGACGCACGTGAGAAATACGCGTAACCTCGCACACTTCATTCAAATGCTCGCGACGAGGGAATTTGCATTTCTTCAAACCGTAGACGAAATTCAGATATTCGTTGACGGTCATGTCCATATACAACGGGGGAAGTTCGGGAAGGTATCCGACGAACTCCTTTGCCTTTTCGGGGGCATCCATCAGGTTATAACCGTTGATATAAACCGTACCGACGGTGGCGGCGAGATATCCCGTAAGGATATTCATGGTCGTACTTTTTCCGGCTCCGTTGGGGCCCAAAAAGCCGACAATCTCACCACGGCGAACGGTGAAGGTCAAATTTTCCACGGCAGTCTTTTTTGCGAACCGCTTGGTAAGACCTGTGACTTCAATCATGATAAACTCCTTAGCAATGGGTTATTCTTCGTTGGAAACGGTGGCAATTCCCAGAACCTTCAGCTGATCCTCGTCTACGGGCGCGGGGCAATCGGTCATCAATTCCGATGCGTTTTGAACCTTGGGGTAAGCAACGACGTCCCTCAAAGATTCGCAACCGAGCATTTGCATAACCAGACGGTCCAAGCCTAAGCCCATACCGCCGTGCGGGGGTGCCCCGTAACGGAAGGCATCGGTAAGATAGCCGAACTTCTCGTAAGCTTCTTCATCGGTAAGACCCAACAGGCGGAAAATACGTTTCTGCAATTCCGGATCGGTAATTCGAATGGAACCGGACGCCAATTCGATGCCGTTAAGCACCAAGTCGTAGCACTTTGCCCGAACTTTGCCCTTGTCGGATTCCAAATAATCCAGACATTCGTCCAAAGGTGCGGTGAAAGCGTGGTGCATGGCGATCCAGGTCCGGGATTCTTCATCGTATTCGAAGAAGGGGAATTCCACGATCCACAAGAACTTGTATCCTTCCAACTTCAATTCCAATTTTTTGGCAAGGTGGGTACGTAACATACCGCAGGTAGTCAACGCCTTCGTATTGTTGGTATCAGCAATCACGAGAACCACGTCGCCGGTTTTGGCACCGGTCTTGGTCAAAATGGCGTTCATTTCTTCTTCGGTCATGAATTTGGCAAAGGAAGAGGTGGTTCCTTCTTCGGTCAGACGGATCCAAGCGATTCCTTTTCCGCCGACACCTTTAACGTATTCCACAAGTTTGTCAATTTCTTTACGAGTCAGTTTGGAGACGGAATTTTCCGCAACCAAGGCACGAACCGAGCCGCCGCCGGCAACAGCCCCGTTAAAGACGGCAAAACCGCAATCCTTCACCGTTTCGGTCAGGTCGATAATTTCCATGCCGAAGCGGACGTCGGGCTTATCGGAACCGTAACGTTCCATTGCCTCGTGATAGGTCATGCGCGGAAGGGGCATGGGAATTTCCACGTCAAGAGCCTCTTTGAAAACTCTGCGGATAAAGCCTTCGCCGATATTCAGGACGTCTTCCACTTCCACGAAAGACATTTCCAAGTCGATCTGGGTAAATTCCGGTTGACGGTCAGCACGAAGATCTTCGTCCCGGAAGCAACGGGCGATCTGCATATAACGGTCAAAGCCGGCAACCATGGAAAGCTGCTTATACAACTGAGGAGATTGGGGCAATGCGTAAAATTCGCCGGGGTGAATACGGGAAGGAACCAAAAAGTCCCGTGCGCCTTCGAGGGTGGAACGAATGAGAATGGGGGTCTCGATTTCGATAAATCCGTTCTCATCAAAATAGTCCCGCGTAATTTTAGTGACCCGATGACGGAACATAATGTTGTTCTGCAGATCGGGGCGGCGCAGATCCAAATAACGGTGTTTCAGGCGCAATTCTTCGTTTGCCTTGGAATTTTCCACAATTTCAAAGGGGGGTGTTTCGGATTTACCCAACACGGTGAGTTCAGAAAAAGTCGGATCGTAGCCATGGCGGTCTGGGAGCCAAGGAGTT
>JAZSJP010000033.1:0-3919 GCA_045534395.1 Eubacteriales bacterium
AACTCCTTGGCTCACAGAACGACATGGCTACGATCCGACTTCATCGGCAATTCCATATAATTCCAAAGTTTGCATTGTAATATCGTCCCAATTATAGCGGTTGCAAATGTAGTCCGCGGCATCTTCTTTATAGGAAGAAACGATTTGGGGAGAATCACATAATTCCTGCAGTTTATTTGCTAATTCGGAAACGTTTCCTTGAGGAAACGTTAAGCCGTGAGTCCCGACGACTTCCGTACATTCGGGTATATCGGAAGTTAAACAACAATTGCCGTAGCTCATGGCTTCCAAGAGACTAAGGGGCATTCCTTCCAAGTCAGAAGGAAGCACGTAAAAATACGCATTGCTATACAATTCTTGCATAACTTGTCCTTGGACAAAGCCGGTAAAAAGAATTCTCGGATCGTCGGCTGCAAGTTTTTGAATTTCTGTCGCAAAGGTTTCGCTATCGGAAACGCCTCCGGCAACAACCAACTTTTTGTCAGTCGAAATCTGCTTAAAAGCTTCTATTAAATATACAATTCCCTTTTCGGGAACCAAGCGTCCAAAGAACAAAATATATTCATCTTTATTCAAACCGTGTTTTTTTGTTATTTCATCAGGATACATTTTTATCGGACGAGAAATTCCATTCGGAATAAATACAGTCTCGCGTCCGTAGGTTTCCATGAAATAATTTTGTATGTTTTTGCTGAGAACAATAATTTCATCAGCAAAGCGAACGGCAGTCTTCTCCCCCGTTTGAATATACCAAGAAGCAAATCTGCCCCATTTTGCCCGTTGATGATCCAACCCGTGAATGGTTGCAATACATTTTTTGCCAAACAACTTGGGAATCCACATGGCGGCACAAGGACCTTCCGCGTGAAAATGGATTACATCATAAGGACCGAAGGCAGCACGAATTGCGGCGGAATAGGATGCGGTCATTGCCGCAAGCCCCTTTTTATCAAAAGTCCAAACGTCTTTAAGGCGAACCCCTTGGTATTCTGTCAGTTTTTCGGTATCAAAAGAGGAACCGCTGACATGATGCCCGCTTCGGTTAAAGCAGGTGATTTCATATCCTTTTTCCGCGATTCTTTTTGCAAGTTCACCCACGACGATTTCAATCCCGCCCTCTCGGGAAGGAATTCGCTTATGACCAAGCATTGCAATGCGGATTTTTTTGCCTTTTAAAGACGGCATTATTCCCCCTCCAGGCCACAAACGGCACCGACAGTTTTAATTAAAATTTTAAGATCGGTTGCAAAACTGCGTTCGGAAATGTATTTCAAATCCAACGAAAGCCACTCATCAAAAGAGAGGCTGTTTCTCCGAGGTTGAACCTGCCAATAGCAGGTCAAACCCGGAATGACAGACAACCGTTGCATCTGACGCTCATCGTACATTGCGACTTCACGGGGCAGCGGCGGACGGGGCCCGACCAAGCTCATATCGCCCTTTAAAACGTTCCAAAGTTGAGGCAATTCATCAATACTTGTCTTCCGAATAAAGTGACCGAAGCGTGTAATGCGCGGATCATCTTTCATTTTAAATGCAGGACCGTCAACCTCGTTTTGATCCAACAGAGAATCCAACATTTGTTCCGCGTTTGGTACCATAGAGCGGAATTTATAAAATTTAAAGATTTTTCCGTTTTTTCCGTGCCTCTTTTGTACGTATATGGGTAGTGCTCCCGGACTGTCGATTGAAATAATCAAGGATATAATCAAGAAGGGAATCAACAATGCAAGCAAACCGAGCGCAGAACAAAGGATATCAAAAATGCGCTTGCAGATATCGTATCCCGGCTTGTTTTGTATGTAAACCTTCTCTTTGTTTTCCTCTTGGACCGTAGTTGTATCTACGGACGGTCCCAAGATCTTTTCTTTCGTTTCCACAGTTTTTATGTTTCCCCTCTGTATATTTCGATCTTAATTAACCTTTCGGTGTGTAAAATAACTCGGATACTACTTTTTTTATTGAATTTTCTTCCGGATAGAACTCGATGAACTTCTCTCCCATTTTCGATTCACCGTCAAAGTCCCGAATTCCGGAATACTCATATTCCTTAAATTTCTTCACCAATTCCTGCATTTGCGTAACGGAGCGATCGGAAACGATATATTCCGATATACTCTTTGCGGCGTCTGCAAGAAAATTATCGTCGGTTTCAACGCAGTTTATAAACTTATTGTAGAAACCGTTTAAATACTGTTGTTGACGCTCCATACGGGTACTGTTGGTGCTATCTTCCAAACCGTAACGGGTGCGCACGTAATGAAGCGCCTGATCACCCTTTAACGTTACGGTACTTCCCTGTACCAGAGTTTCGTCAATTCCGGTAAAGTCTTCCAAAACCGTGACTTCAACACCGCCGACAAGATCGTTAAATACGGCAACGGAATCCATGGTGAGAGATAAGTAATGGTTTACCTTTACTCCAAGAAGATTCTCCACAGAATTGGCTGTATTTCTGCAACTGACGTCCTTTCCGTTTCCATAGGTATGAGCCAAAGCGATCTGCTTGACCACAGTATCAACTTTATCTCCGGCAACGCCTAAGACGTTCACCTTCGCCATAGCATCACGGTTTACGTGAATTGCGGAAAAAGTTTTTGCCTCATTGTCGAAAACGAACAACAACAAAAAATCTGCTTGTTTATTATTATTGTAGGAATCTAAAATGGGGTCGTCTTGTTCGTATTTATCGAGACCAAGGACTAAAAAGGTCTCGATCCCCGATTTGGGAACGTATTCTTTCCCGTCGTAAATAAAAACTTCGTTCTGAGGGTCGTGAACGGGAAAACGCCCTTGTTGCCGCTCCCAAAGCTTAATAAAAAGTAATGCAGCAGCAACTAAGAAAAGGATCAACAATCCAACGGCAGCAATCTTAAGATACTTACGTCTTCTACTTGTTCTTTCCATAGGCCCTCTCTTTTATCAACAATCAGTTTTCTTGTTTCTTGGATTTTCTCCAAACAAACCAAATCGCGACCAAAGCGACACCGGAAACCAAAGCAATTCCGCCGTAAACGTAGATCATCCAGTTATCACTGGTAGGGGGAACGTAGGAAGGATCGGTATTTACCACAATAGCAAAGGGAGAAAGAGTCTCCACAGTAAATTTCAAATGTTCGCCATTGCTGACAACCTTTGCGTTATCAACCAATTCCCAAGTACCGTCGTGTTTCATTTGAAGAAGTCCGACAAAACGGCTCAGAGTATCGGCGGCGAGGGTGATATCAAAACCAAAGTGTCCTTCGTGAACGTCACAACCGACGATGTGAATATCGAACAGATCGCTGACGGCAAGGTTGGTGCCGGGAATATTCTTCTGAGCGGCAACCCGAGCAAGATCAGAATTCAGTTTGGTCAGGTCGTTGGAAGCCGCAATTTCATTGCGGGCTTTTTCCAACAAATTGCGAAGGGTTTCGGAAAGCTCGTTACGCTTTCCGTAAGGAGTAATGACCAAAGTCCCGTCACAGTCTTTGTTGCTTGCTTTAAAAGAAATCAGAGTCGGAGCCTGATTCCCGGACGGGCTGGAGACAAATCCTCCGGTTTGTGCGGCAAAAGATGAAACCGTCAATGTAATGAGCAAAACTGCCATCATTAGGAGTGCCAATATTTTTTTCATTTTAGAATCCTCCTCAAATGAGTAAAAATCAATATATCAAACGAGCAAGGAATGGCCGAACTCGTTCATTTGACAAAGAAAATCGTTCCCATACCGTTTCCGAATCGCCCCGTAAGCTTTATCCAATTGCGGGGGGCGGAATTTCAGATCGTGACAGTCGGAACCGATCAGATGAATTCTTTCGCGCTGAAGCAACCGAAGTGCTTTTCTTGCAGTTTTGAATTCAGAAAAGAAAGTAGCGTTTGCTTGCATGCAAACGTCGCTTTTCAGAAATCTCTCCCATACGCTCTTTTTCTGCAGAGA
>JAZSJP010000152.1:0-2348 GCA_045534395.1 Eubacteriales bacterium
GCCTTTGCTGGTGGGACGGTTTACGATATTTTTTCGGGGACGGTAATAATAGTTGGGATCATTATACCCGATCTTGGAACGGTAATCCCCCAAATCTATCAGGTCGAAATTTGCGGTGGTAATGTCAAACGTTGGGTATCCGAGATTTCTCGCAATGGACAGTGCCTTCAAAAAGACCTCCGCTCCGATCACCGCTGAGCCGAAATTCAAGAAAACGCCTCCGTCAAGATCGCAAACTGTTGCACACATTTTCTTAAAATCAATACCCGAACATTTACCGATCAGCGCCATATTGCAAGAGGGATGCTGATGAATGATATCGGTTCCGAGGGCAATGTGGTAGGTGGCCGGAATATTGTTGACGTACGCCTGATACAGTACGCAATCCTCACGGTATGGAAATTTGTCGGGATTTTCAAAAATATACTTTCCCAATGCCTCTCCGTAACCCAGATCCTGCTCGGCTCCCAATCGCAATGCCTCGTTCATCCAAGCCCCGGTCTGCTCCCACATTCCGAAGGAACCGTCCTCGATGGCAGAGGGAACGTCCTCGCTGGTTCCCCCAAGATATGCCAGCTCAAAATCGTGAATGCTTCCGGCACCATTCGATGAAATATGCGTTATGGTTTTGTTTTTTATCATTGCGATCAAATAGCGTGAAAGGCGGTTCTTGATCACGTGGGCGCCCATCGACCAAATAACAGGGCGATTTCTGCTTCTCGCCTTTGCGATTCTTTCAACCAACACGTCAAAATCGGGATGCTCGAAGTTTTCATGAGGCGTAACACTCGGTGTCATAAGATTATCAATGGTGACCAAATTTCTTCGGTCGTTTGCGTCGTATGTTTTAATGTTATCAAATACCAGCTGCCGGTTTTTTCCTTCGCCAATAAAAATTCCTCTGGTTTCCATATTAATTCTCCAGCCATGTTAAAATTTTATCTACATTCTCAAAACAATCTACGAGAGCGTGTGCTCCGGCCTTGGTTAACCGTTGAATCTTTACATCATCAAATCCGCACAGCTCTTTTTCTTTTCCACAGATGCCAAGCGTACAAGCACCTACGGCTTTTCCTAATCTGATCTCGACAGGTCCGTCTCCGACTACGAGAAGTCCACTGTGATTTTTCGCGATCAGCCGTTCCAAGGTTGCTTCTTTTGAGCAATTCTCACTGTGTGGTTTTGCTCCGGCAATCTCCTCAAAAAAGCAAGAAAGACCAAGCGCTTCTGCCTCTTTGATCACGTCTTCCTCATCGGTTCCGCTTGCCGCATAGAGTCGAATACCTCTTTCTTTAAGGGCAGCAAGAAATTGCTTGGATCCGCGCATGATGTAATGATCTGCTTTACCCGCTTGCGCGTCTGCTTTGTTTTTTTCCACATTTATCATTAATCTGCGGTTGTACTCCGCCTTGTATTCCCAAGGATCAAGTGGCGTTTTCCCCTGTTGCTTAACGCGTTCGGCAAGCCATTTCATTTGAAGTATGGTTTGAATTCCGGTCGAATCTTTAATATAATCGCGAACCTCTCGTTGGTTTTCCTCGGTATATCCGTCGCCGAAAATACATTCCAGCATAAGAGGCTCCATAACGGCTTCCCAACCGCAACGAAGCGTCGACAAGGTTCCGTCAAAATCAAAAACGGCAGCAACAATTTTTTTCTTTTCGTGTTGCTCCAAAACGATCATAAGTGCATTCCTCCATTAAAGTAATATTCCAAAGCCGTAATAGCGGCGGCATAAGCGCGTGCATTTTTTCCAAGGCAAGAAGAATACACATGAAATTGGTGTACCTTCCGTGAGAATGCAGCGCGGTCAAGAGCGCTTTCTATCATTTCCTTCAGTACAAAATCCGCATTCGTCAACTCTCCGCCCAAAACGATGTTCAGAGGTTCAAATAAGTTTACGGCATTGATACAAAGGACTGAAAGAATTTTCCCTTGCTCCCGCAGCGCAGTCATTGCTTTCTGATCGCCGTTTTCGGCTCTGCATATCAGGTCATTCCAACTGCTTGCACCGGCTTTTTGCACTGTTGCCGGAATAGATGCGTATAATTCGGCGCAACCGACGTTTCCGCAGGCGCAGGTGGGTCCGTTGATGTCTACCGTAGTATGCCCCAGCTCTCCGCCCATACCGTCTCTTCCGGTAAAAAGATGCCCGTTCTTGATGATCGAGCAGCCGATGCCGTGGTCGGCGAGCAAAAACAGCATATCGCCATGAACGTTATTTCGGTTCTTCTCGGCAAGAGCCAGCACGTTCGTATCCTTTTCCAAATACACCGGAAGGGCAAAACGGGAAGAAAACGCGTGTTTGACATTATAACCGTGAAAAAGAGACAATCCAGATGGATTCA
>JAZSJP010000043.1:0-1926 GCA_045534395.1 Eubacteriales bacterium
CATCAACGAGCATCGCAACGAGGAAGTTCCTTTGTTGCCTTTACAAAAACCTTCGGTTGTCAGCAAAATGAAAACGATACGGAACGCATCAACGGAATGCTGTCGGAAATGGGGTTTGTGTTTACCGACTGTCCCAATGAGGCGGATTTTATTCTGTTTAATACCTGTGCCGTGCGTGACCACGCAGAACAAAAAGTGTACGGCACGGTAGGATCCTTGGCATCGTTGAAGCGAGCAAAACCCGAGACCATCGTGGCTGTGTGCGGTTGCATGGTACAACAATCCGCAGTTTCGGAAGAAATCCGCAAAAAATACCGTCACGTGGATTTGTTGTTCGGTCCCCACGCGTTATATCGCTTTGCAGAAAATCTTTATAACATATTAACGAAGCACGAGCGCATTTTTGATAATGCACCGTCGGACGGAAATATTGCGGAAGGCTTACCGATTCTTCGCGCGGATAAAACCCGTGCTTGGGTTTCCGTTATGTCGGGTTGTAACAATTTTTGCACCTATTGTATCGTTCCCCATGTGCGAGGAAGAGAGCGAAGCCGTGCCCCCGAATCGGTGCTGAAAGAAGTCCGATCTCTGATTGAACAGGGATATCAAGAAATTACCTTGTTGGGGCAAAACGTCAATTCCTATTGCAACGACTTGGACATTGATTATGATTTTTCGGATCTGCTTCGTGAAATAAACGAAATCGAAGGAGAATACACGATTCGCTTTATGACTTCGCACCCAAAAGACGCATCCGAAAAACTTATCAACACCATTGCAGAGTGTTCTCACGTATCCAAGCATATTCATCTGCCGTTTCAATCGGGCAGCAATCGAATACTCAAGATGATGAATCGAAAATACTCGAGAGAAGATTATCTGCGGCTTATCACTTTGGCAAAAGAACGGATTGAAGGCGTTGTTTTTACTTCGGACGTTATCGTAGGATTTCCCACCGAGACCGAAGAAGATTTTCAAGATACCATGTCTCTGATTCGCGAAGTGGAATTTGATGGGTTGTTCACATTCCTGTACTCACCCCGCAACGGAACTCCCGCGGCGGAGATGAAGGATCAAATCCCCAACGACGTCAAAAGCGAGCGCTATCGGCGCTTGTCCGTATTGCAAAGTGAATTGTCGGCAAAGGCAAATGAAAAATTGGTCGGTAAGGTAATAACCGTATTAGTTACCGGACAAAATGAGAAAGACAACACTCTGTGCGACGGAAGAACCGACAGCAACAAGTTGGTACATTTCCCGGGGAATTATCCTGAGGGATCTCACATAAACGTGCGCATAGACCGTGCCCTAAATTGGGGAATGTACGGAAGTGTTGCAAAATAAACAGTTTTCAATATCAAAATTTATATGAAAGAGGTATTATTATGACCGATCTTACCAAACTTGCCCATGAATTGGGAGAGGCTATTGAAGCCAGCGAAGAATTTAAGAAATACAACGAGGCAAAAGCACTTCAGGAAACCGACTCTGAACTGCAAATGTTTATCGGGGAATATAATCTCCGTCGTATGCAATTGATGACCGAACTGCAAAAAGATGCTGCTGATCAAGACGAAGAAATGCTTAACAGTATGCGAGAAACCATGAATTCCGCTTACGACAAAGTAATTACCCATCCGGTCATGAAGCAATTTTCCGAGACTTCCGAAGCATTGCAGGAACTTGTAAACGGTGTTTATCAAATCATCAATTTCCACGTTACCGGAGAAGAACCTCATTCTTGCGGCGGAAATTGCTCCGGCTGCTCGGGTTGTCACTAAAAAGATAAAGGACGTATACCAATGGCGGACATTATTACGAATCAAGGCGAAATAATTCCCGTGGAAAAACTGTCTCCGCTGATGAGTCAGTTTGTTGTTCTACAGCAACACTAGGATTACAGCATCCTCATGTACCGTCTCGGAG
>JAZSJP010000153.1:0-4198 GCA_045534395.1 Eubacteriales bacterium
CCCCTTGGCTCACAGAACGACATGGCTACGATCCGACTTTGACGTACTTCGGTGAACTGTGCAGGACCGAAGTCAGCACGGAAACCGAGTTTACCGTAGCCGGCGCGAGCGTAGGTAACGGTGTCGTAAGCCTTGTTGGAATCTTCAACCAACTTCAGAGCTTCGTTGGTTTCAGCACCACCGGTGATACCGGCGATAACGTCAACCTGACCGCCCTTCAGCTGATCAAGCTGAGTCGTGGAAACGACTTTAACGTAGGTAACCTTTGCGATGGTGGGTTTGGTTCCTTCGTAGTTGCCCTTGAAGTAGGTGTTGATCTTCAGATTGGCAGTCTTGGTTCCGGCGTCGTAAGAGTCAACGTACCAAGGTCCGGAGCAGGGATACTTGGTGGTGTTTTCGGAAGCAGCAGCCTTAATGTGTTCTGCATGATCGTATGCAAAGTAGTTTTCGGTCTTCTTGTTACCGTCTTTGTCTTCAACTTCTCTGGTGGATTCTTCACCGGTCCAGAAGTCGCCTTTAATGTAGGGGTTGCCTGCATCGTTTACTTCAATGGTGGAAGTACCCAGCCACTGAGCCAAAGGAGTGGGAGAGAAGGAAGCGTAGGTTACGTCATAGAAATAAGGAATGAAGTCGGCAGCGACGGTGATGGAGAATTTGTAATCACCTTCCAACTTAATTCCGGCGAATGCAACGGCTTCGCCTTCTCCGGTGTAAGCTGCATATTCGTCATAACCGACCAAAGACATACCGGACATATGATCCTTACCGGCAGCCTGAGCAGCAACGGGAGTAGAGAATACCAAAGTGTGAACAACATAGTTCTTCGCAGTGACGGCAGAACCGTCGGAGAACTTCAGATCATCGTGAATTTCGATGCTGAAGGTCTTGGATCCGTCTTCGTTCATTGTTTCGGAATGAGCCTTAACAACGGTATCGTTCCAAACGTATCCGCCTTCTTTGGTAGCGGTAACGGTGTCCAAACCGACGATCATCTTCTGAATATCGAGGTCAGCAGCGCCGGGGTTGGTTCCGCCGAAGGTAGCGTAACGGAATTTGCCGGACAGGTCGGTGGTGCTACCAAGAATAATGCCGTTGTCAGCCTTGGTGGAAGCCCAGTCGATAACTGCATCGGCGGGACCCCAGTAGGGGTTGGTGGGATTCTCTTTTACGCCGGTGATCTTGGCGTTGTAGAGATCGTAGTATTGGTTTGCGTACAGGGGAACTTCGGGCATCATGTAGTTCCATCTCTGAATGTATAATTTCCACCATTGAGCGTAAACATCATCGGCAGTCTTATACTTATCGGAGTTTTCAGGAACATCCACGTTGTAGACCATGGCGCGGGACAAGAAGTCCAAACCGAGTTCATATTGCTTACCGTCTCTGGTAATGTAGCACTTACCGGTGGTCTCGTCTTCGGTCACGTCAGCGATGGTAACGTCGTCACCATACTTTTCATACAGGGAGATGTAGTCTTTGTCTTCGCCGTATTCTTTGCCGTTCAGGGTGATCCAATCGGCATCGTCGCCGGTGCCGCCTGCACCGCCGCCTTGTTGTGCGGGAGCGCAAGATGCAAGAGAGAGAATCATCACGAAGGCAAGCGCGAGGGCAAGGATGCTGGATAAAACTTTCTTCATTGCTTTTTCCTCCTTAAAATTTAGTTTTGGAGAGTTGAATTTTCGGAAGGTCGGAAAATTACGCAGGAGATCGGCAAGCGCCCAATCTCTTTCCGACGTATCCGTCGTTCTCCAATACTATTAAATATATTACCATAAAGTGCTGAAAAAGTCAAGTGTGTCTATGGCGAAGTTTGGAAAATCTTTCGAAAAACCTCCGCATTTCCCCTTTACTTTGCATGTTTACCGGAAAATCATGAAATTTTTGTAAAATTTGGAGTGATTTCTGCAAATGTCATCTTTTTGAAAAATCTGTGTCAACATTGGAAATTATTTGAATTTTTTAGGTTATTTGTCTTGAAATCAATAAGAATTTGTGTTATAATAACAAGGTTAAATTCCTGGAGGTGATTCTTTGAAACCCTTGATTTCTTTGATCGTGCCGTGCCGCAATGAAGAAGAAGCATTACCGCATTTTCTTCCCGAAGTTTTTCGGGTAGTGAAAGAAATGAAGGACGTTGCTTCCTTTGAGATCATTTTCGTTGATGATGGTTCCGAAGACGGTACGTTGGAACTTTTGCGGCGTTTTGCAAAAGCAGACAACCGAATTAAATATCTTTCTTTTTCCCGCAATTTCGGAAAGGAAGCCGCAATGTACGCCGGTTTCTGCAATGCTCACGGAGACTACGTTGCCGTCATGGATGCCGATCTCCAGGATCCGCCGTCGTTGCTCCCCGAAATGCTCCGTATTTTGGAAACCGAAGATTACGACAGCGTTGCTACGCGCCGCGTTACCCGTGCAGGAGAACCAAAGTTGCGCTCCTTTTTTGCGCGTATGTTTTATCGGATCATCAATCGTATTTCCGATGCCGATATTGTAGACGGTGCTCGTGATTTTCGACTGATGCGCAGGAAAATGGTAGACGCCATCATCGCCTTAGGAGAGCGGAACCGTTTTTCCAAGGGTATTTTCGGTTGGGTTGGTTTCAAAACCTATTGGCTCCCCTATGAAAACGTAGAACGGGTTGCAGGAAAGAGCAAGTGGAATTTTTGGCAGCTGTTCCGCTATTCCATCGACGGATTCGTAAATTTCTCGCAAACTCCCCTAACCATTGCTTCTTGGATCGGAGTTTTGTTCACGTTGCTTTCCGCAATCGTCATCGTATTCATCGTAATTCGAAAACTTTGTTTTGGCGGTTCCAGCGTTGACGGCTGGGCGTCGTTGGTTTGTATTATGGCGTTTCTCGGCGGTTTACAGTTGGCGTGCCTTGGGATCATCGGTCAATACCTTGCAAAAACCTACTTGGAAGTAAAGCGCCGCCCCCATTACATTCTTCGGGAGACCAACGACGACGGTGCCGATATGGTGCGCTGAATCGCATCGGAAAGGATTTAAAATGCAAATGTTAAAACGCTTCTTACAGTGCGTGCGGGAATATAAGACCGCAACAATCCTCACCTTGATTTTTATCACGGGTGAGTCGATTATTGAGTGTCTGATTCCTTTTATCACCAGCGATTTGATTGATACCATTCAAAAGGGATCCGATCTGCCGTCCATATTAAAAACGGGGCTTGTCTTGGTTGCGCTGGCGGTTTTATCCCTTGCGTGCGGTACCATTGCCGGATTTACCTGCGCTAAGGCTTCCGCCGGGTTTGCCAAGAATCTGCGGCAGGATCTGTTTTACCAAATTCAGGATTTTTCCTTTGAAAACATTGATAAATTTTCATCGTCGTCTTTGGTTACTCGCATGACCACCGACGTTATGAACGTCCGTATGTCCTACATGATGCTGATTCGCATTGCGGTTCGTGCTCCGTTGATGCTGATTTTTTCCGTTATCATGGCGTTTCTTATGGGCGGCTCTTTGGCATTATCCTTTGTTGTCATCATTCCGTTTTTGGTTTTTGGACTTCTCATGGTTGCCCGGTACGCTATGCCGGCTTTCCGTCGCGTATTTAAGAAGTACGACCGCCTCAACGAATCCATTGAAGAAAACGTCCGTGCGATGCGGGTTGTCAAAGGCTTTTCTCGGGAAGAATACGAAAAGAAAAAATTCGGTGACGCCGCGGAAGATATTCGCGGAGATTTTACAAAAGCAGAGCGTCTTGTTGCATTAAACTCTCCTTTGATGCAGTTCTGTGTGTATTTTAATATGATATTCGTGCTCACCGTGGGTGCGTATCTTATTGTCAAAAACGGCGGAAGCGTTGTCGGTGTCGGCGATATTACCGCCATGCTGACTTACGGGATGCAGATTCTGATGCAGTTGATGATAATTTCCATGATCTACGTCACCCTGACTATGTCCGGGGAGTCTATGAAACGTATCATTGAAGTTTTGGACGAAAAATCGACCCTTGCAAACCCTGAAAATCCCATCACAGAAGTAAAAGACGGCTCGGTGGATTTCAACGACGTCAACTTCAAATATTCCGCAAAAGCAAAACGGAATTCGTTGTCCGACGTGGATATTCATATCAAGTCCGGCATGACTGTTGGGGTTATCGGCGGAACGGGGGCGGGGAAGACGTCCTTCGTTCAACTGATCCCCCGACTTTACGACGTGACCGAAGGTTCC
>JAZSJP010000230.1:0-3707 GCA_045534395.1 Eubacteriales bacterium
GAAAGACAGGGGGAGCAGACGTACAACAGAAGCTTTGCAAAAGCGGGAATGGATTCGGGTTTCAGCGCTTTCGTTTTAATAAATAAAAATCCGGGAATCGCGTAGGCAAGCATGGTTGCAACGCGGATTAAGGTTGGAATAAACATAAAAAACCTTTCACGTCTATGACGTTACCGCAGTAGATCCAAAGGGTGATCCAAGAACAAGTCGGGGGAGCATTGCAACAACTCTTCCTTGTCACGGAATCCCCAACCCACGGCAACGGAGAAGATGCCGGCGTTTTTTGCCGTTTGAATATCTACCTCGGAATCTCCTACCAAAATGGTGGTTTCGGGGTCTGCGTTGAATTGCTTCATGATTTCAAAAATACTGTCGGGTGCCGGTTTGCGACGGATTCCCGTCCGTTCTCCCACGGAGAGATTTACTTGGGGAAAGTGTTTTTCCGTCAGGGTGCGGACTTGGGCGTCTCCCTTATTGGAAACCACCGCCAAAGAAATATTTTTTTCTTTCAGACGGTTTAACAGTTCCGTAATGCCCGGATAGGGTGCCGTTTCGACGGCGGCGTGGGAGTCGTACCAAAGCAGATAATCGGCGTGAACCCGTTTTGCCTCTTCCGGAGATACCGACGGCGGCAGAGAATCCGAAATAAGACGCTGTGAGCCGTTTCCCAAAAACCGCCGGATTTCTTGTTTGGTGCGACGGGGGTATCCGTAGGCGTCCAAGGTGTGGTTCACGGCGTTTGTCAGGTCGGTCAGGGTGTTTAAAAGGGTTCCGTCCAAATCAAAAATTGCAGTATTAAAAAACAACATAACATCCGTTCTTTACAATAATATACAGAAATAGTATATCATACTTTATCTTTGTTGTCAAGGGAACATTTTTTTGCTTTTGGATATTTTAAACGGAAATCGGCACGGTTTTTTGTGCAAACCGCTGAAAAAATACAAAAAAAGAGGAAAGGGAGAAAAATCTGCGTATTAGTAAGATAGAAAGGACAAAAATGTCGAAGGGAGGGAACTGAAGTGGCACAATTTTTCGGAGAAGAATTTTTGCACGAATTGCGCAGCCGTGTGGATATTGTTTCCGTGGTGGAGCAATACGTAACTTTAAAGCGTTCTTCCTCCTCTTCCATGGTGGGACTATGTCCCTTTCACAACGAAAAGACGCCGTCCTTTCACGTGGACGGTCAAAAGCAGTTGTTTTACTGTTTCGGTTGCGGTGCCGGGGGAGATGCCATCACCTTTTTGATGAAGATGCAAAATATGTCGTATCCCGAGGCTGTTACCTATTTGGCGGAATCGGTGGGAATGACCGTTCCGACCCGAGACACCTTTGACAGCGAGATCACCCAACTTCGAAAAACCATTTTGGAAATGAACAAAAAAGCCGCGCGGTTTTATCACGAATGTCTTTTCCGTCCTGAGGGGCGAAAAGCGTTGGAATATATTACCGGCCGCGGACTTTCCAAAAATACTCTGATCCGTTTCGGCATCGGTTACTCTCCTGCCGGTTGGACGGGATTGTACGAAAAACTGCGGGAATGGGGTTACAAGGACGAGCAGATCAAAGCGTCGGGCTTGGTGATCAATCCCCAGAAAAACGACGGAAAGAGCCGTATTTTCGATCGCTTCCGGGATCGAGTGATGTTTCCCATTATCGACGCCAACGGAAACGTCATCGGCTTTGGGGGACGGTCGATGGACCCCAACGATCCTGCCAAATATCTGAACTCTCCCGAGGTTATCACCTTCCGTAAGGGAAACAACCTGTATGCTCTGAATTATGCAAAATCTACGAAAAAAGACTGTTTGATCCTTTGCGAAGGATACATGGATGTCATCGCCATGCATCAAGCGGGCTTTGACAATGCCGTTGCCGGCTTGGGAACGGCGCTGACTCCCGAACAAGGGCGTCTTTTGAAAAAATATACCGACCGCGTCGTCCTTTGTTACGACAACGACGAAGCGGGACGGAAGGCAACCCAACGTTCCATGCAAGTGTTGTCGTCGCTGGATCTCAACGTGAGGGTTCTGACCTTGCGGGGCGGAAAAGACCCCGACGAGATTATTAAAAAAGAAGGAAAAGCCTTCTTTCAGGCGTTGGTGGACGGCTCGGAAACGGGCATAGACTTCCGTCTCAACGAAATCTTCCGCAAATACGACTTGTCGGTGGATAACGAGCGGGTACAGTGTTCCCACGAGGTTTTTGACCTGTTGGCGTCTATTCGCTCCGACGCGCAACGGGAAATTTACGCCGCTCGGGCGGGAAAACGGTTGGAATTGACCGACGAGACCGTTCGGCGGGAATTGAGCCGCCGTCGGCGGAATTTGGAGCGTTTGCGGAAAAAGCAACAGGAAAAAGAAGAAAGCAACAAACTCCGGGGCGTGGGAGATCGCATCAATCCCCAGCGCATGACCCATTTGCGGGCGGCAAGGGCGGAAGAAGATCTGATTTCCGTATTGTTAGCCTTCCCGGAAAAGGCGGAAAAAATTGCACAACAGCTGCCCCCGGAAGAATTTGTCACCGATTTTAACCGAAGAGTTTATCTGGCTTTGTTGGAGCAGATTCGGCAAAATCCCACGGCGGCGGAGCCGGGACTGCTTTTGACGCAATACTTCCAGCCCGATGAAATGGGGCGCATCGTCAGTTTTATTTCGTCGTGCGAGGCAATCAACGCAGAGGAAAACGATATTCAGCGCACCATTGAAGTTTTAAAAGAAGAAAGACGGAAAATAGATCGCCGCGCCGCCGGAGGAGAAGACGCCTTTGCGGCAAATCTGGAACGGTTGCGGAACAAGAGAAACGAAACGAAGGAGTAACACCTATGGAAGAAATGAATAACAACGTACCTCATGCAGAATCCGAAGCCAAAGGGATTTTGCGAGATCTTTTGGAACGGGCGAAAGAACAGGGAACGAATCTCTCCGAAAACGAGATTCGCGATGCTCTGCGTCCTACGGGTATGAACAAAGAGCAGATCAACACGATCATCGAAGATCTGCGCATCGGCGGAATCGAGATCGAAGAAGATATTGACCCGGAAGAATTGGGCGAGTTGGAAGAGGAAGTCACCTTGCTTCCTTTGGATCCGGAAGACATGGAAGCCATGCTTCAGTCGGAAGGGATTACCATCGACGACCCGGTCAAAGTTTATCTTCACGATATCGGAAAGGTTCCTCTGTTGACCCCCGAAGAAGAAGCGGATCTGGCACAGCGCATCGCTATGGGTGACGCGGAGGCAAAATGTCGGTTGAACGAGGCGAATTTGCGCTTGGTTGTCAGCATTGCAAAGCGTTACGTGGGACGGAATCTTCTCTTTTTGGATCTGATTCAGGAAGGAAATCTCGGTTTGATCAAGGCGGTGGACAAGTTCGATTCTTCCAAGGGCTATAAGTTTTCTACCTACGCCACTTGGTGGATCCGTCAGGCAATTACCCGCGCCATTGCCGATCAAGCGCGTACCATTCGCATTCCCGTTCACATGGTGGAAACCATCAATCGTCTTTCCAAGGTGGAAAAGACGCTGACTCAGGAATTGGGCAGACAGCCTCAGGTGGAAGAAATTGCTGCCGAAATGGGGATGCCTTTGGAACGGGTGCGGGAGATCATGAAGGTCGCTCAGGATCACGTCTCCCTGGACTCTCCCATAGGGGAAGAGTCAGACTCATACGAACTTCATTTTCTTGCCGACGACGACGTTCCCTCTC
>JAZSJP010000216.1:0-3493 GCA_045534395.1 Eubacteriales bacterium
GGATACATTATCTACGCCATGCACCTGAAACGTACCAAGCAGTCCAAATGGAGTCGGGAGTGCTCTTCCGACGCGCCCAGCCAGATCGAAATGTACGACCAAGGCTTGGAATGGAGCCATCTCCACGCCGACAAAAGACGCGACGTGCATATTGTTAACGAAGGATTGAATCTTTACGGCGAATTTTTCGATTTCGGCTCGACGAAAACCGTTATTTTGGTGGCGGGAAGAACCGAGGGATTGCGTTACAATTACTATTTTGCAAAACCTTACGCCGACTGCGGATACAATATCTTGACCATTGACAACCGCGCCCACGGAAAGAGCGACGGAAAATACAACACCGTCGGCTTTGAAGAACATAAAGACCTTCTTGCTTGGGCAAACTATTTGCACGAAAATCATCATTCGGAACAAATCGTCTTCCACGGCATCTGCATCGGCTCCGCCGGTTCTCTGTACGCTTTGACCAGCGAAAACTGTCCTTCCTATATCAAAGCCATCGTTGCCGACGGAATGTATCCCAATTTCTGGGAAAGCTTCCGCAATCACATGATTGAACTGAAAAAACCCCTCTTCGGCCTGCCGTTCATCAACGCGTGGATGAAACTTTTGACGGGTCATTCCATGAAATACGGTCCCATTGACGTCATTGAAAAATTGGATTGCCCCATTTTGATGTTGCACGGCACCCACGACTTATATTCTCTGCCCTCGGAAGCGGAAAAACTCTACGAAAAATGCGGAAGCCAACACAAACAGTTGGTTTGGTTCGAACAAGGAACTCATTCTTTGCTTCGCTACCGCGACCCGGAGAAATACGACGCCGCCATCAAAGAATTCTTGAAAGACACCGTAGACGCCGCATAGAAAGGATCTTATGACTTTTTTTCTTCGCCTTTTTTCCAATCCCTGTGTTTTGTCCTGCCTTGCGGCATGGTTTACCGCCCAAGTAATTAAGACGGTGATCCACGCCGTCACCCACAAAGGACTGAATCTGCGCCGCCTCTTCGGAGACGGAGGAATGCCCAGCGGACACACCGCCACCGTCACCGCTCTTGCCACAGCTTGCGGATTGACGGAAGGCTTTGACAGTGCCGTCTTTGCCGTCAGCGCCATTTTGACCGTCGTCGTCTGCCGAGACGCCGTAGGCGTGCGCCGGGAAACGGAAAAACAAGCAAAATTACTCAATAAAATGGTGACTGCCATGGAAACGGAATCTTCCCTGACGGAAGAGCCCCTCAACACCTTCATCGGACACACACCTCTGCAAATTACCGTGGGCGCCGTCATCGGAATCGGCGTGGCAACGATTTTGCACTTCTTGGTTTTCTAACCCGAAGAGTAGAGCGTTAAGTGAGGAAATTCAAACAAAATTTATAGACGCATTAACGATAAAAAGACTCTTGGTGCAAAACCAAGAGTCTTTTTTATGGGATTCAATTTTCTGTCAAAGTGATATATTCCGTCTCGGCAAAAGCGGGACAAAAGGCGTAGGTAAAGGAGGGATTCTGCGCCATCCACCGGGCGGTGGAATAAACGTCTTTTGTTTGCAGGGCAAGGGATACGGCATCGGCACCCACCGTCAGGTCAAAGTAGACGATCTGCAAATTCAATTCCTGACCCGTGTACCCTAAACTTTTGAAGGAATTTCTCCAATCCTGCTCCGACAATCCCAACTCGGCAAAGAGAGACCGGTAAGCGTCGCCGTATATGGTGGTCCCGACGCATTCGTAATAAAGATCACCTTTGGGATTTTCGGCTTTTTCGGAACCGTAAGAAGCCTGATAAAGGCTGATAAAATCTCCCGTATAATTAATGATTTTATTTCCCGCCAATTCGTCTTTTTCCGCTTGTTGCGCGTTATAGGCTTCCACCAACGCCAGAGCTTGGTCGTATTGGTCTTTCGTCAAAAGTTTGGGAATGGGATAAAAATCCGTCTCTTCGGCGTACAACCAAAGAAATACGCGGAATTCCCTTTCGCTCTTCTGCCAGACCTGCAGAGAACGGACGTAGGCGTTGCGGTAGGGGTCAAACACACTGTTTTTATGAGTGGCAGAGGCAATTTTCCCCGCGGACGAAGAAACCGTCAAAATGCGATTTTCTTCGACGGTTTCATCGACGGCGTCGTTTTCCACCTTCAGTTTGGGAATCCTATCCGAACCGGTGGAAAGGCTGACCTTGAACCCCTCTTCCTTCATATATAATTCCATCAGCGACGAGGATTGTACCTGAGAATATCCTTGGGTGCGCTCTTTCAACCAAGTATTAATCGCCGTTTCTTCTTGGTAAACGATGGCCTTGGAGCAGGCGCAAAGAGACGCCGCTAAAACAAAAATCAAAAACAGGGAACCGTTTTTTTTCATACAATCTCCTAAACTGTGGGGGACAGGATCTTCAATCCGCCGGGCAGTACTTCAAAGACCGCCTCTTGGGTGGGGGACAACTCGCCGTCCAAATTCAAGGTTAAATCTTTGCCGCGGATCACGATTTTTTCCGCTCGCACGTGCTTGACGAAACGCAATCCCGTGTGTTTTCCCACGGCAAGCAGAGGCATCACCGACAAAAAGAGCCACGCGGGGACGCTTTCAATGAGGTAGGCGTCCAATTTTCCGTCGTCGATAACCGCTTCGGGGGCAATCTTAATGCCGCCGCCGTAATATTTTCCGTTGGCGATGCAGAACAACAAAGATTTTTGACGGAAGGGAACGCCGTCAATCTCGCCTTCCAAATCGGTGCCGTGATAATGGAAAATGGTGTAAAACATGGATAATATGTAACTAAAGCGCCGCAACGTGGGATTGTTTTTGTACCGCTCCGAGTTGCGCACCACCTCGGCGTCAAAGCCCACGGAAGCAATGTTCATGAAAAAGCTTTGGTTTGCCCGTCCGCAGTCGATCTTTCGCTGATAAAACTCCTTCAAGGCATTGAGAATCTTTTTGGGATCGTGTCTCCCTTTCACCTTTGCGTAAAGGGTGCGCACAAAATCGTTTCCGCTTCCTTGGGGAATGACGCAAAGGGTGTTATCCGACCCAACGGTGCCGCACATGACCTCGTTTGCCGTTCCGTCGCCCCCCACGGCATAAATAAAGGAATCGACGTATTCCCGAGCAATTTCCGTGGCGTGCCCCGCCCGTTCGGTAAGGCGGATCTCCGCCAATTTTCCGAAGGAACTTTGAATCAACGCCTTCATTTGTTCCGTTTTTTTGAATCCCGCCTGGGGATTGAGGATAAAAACGTGCTTTTTCATGGAGTGTCCTCCCGTATATTTTCGACAAAATACTTACAAAATAAAAATCAGTCTTTACAAGTGGGGGAAATTGTGCTATAATAGTCCCGTAAAAGTGAATACCCTTGCCGGGGTGCGCTGATACTGCGCTGAGAGCGGGCAGAAGCCCGAAACCCATTGAACCTGAACAGGAGCAAAAACCTGCGGAGGGAAGATGCAAACATAAAGTCGGATCGTAGCCATGTCGTCCTGTGAGCCAAGGAG
>JAZSJP010000008.1:0-2907 GCA_045534395.1 Eubacteriales bacterium
CTCAGATTTTGGACGGCGTGGATAACGAAACTTACAAACGCTATATTTACCACTACAATATGCCCGGCTATTCCACCGGAGAAGCAAAATCCAACCGTGGTGCCGGACGCCGTGAAATCGGTCACGGAGCTTTGGCGGAACGTTCCCTCGTTCCCGTTCTTCCTTCGGTAGACGAATTCCCCTACTCCATTCGTTTGGTTTCCGAAGTTCTCTCTTCCAACGGTTCCACCTCTCAGGGTTCCGTCTGCGGATCTACCTTGGAGCTCATGTTCGCCGGGGTTCCCATTAAGGCTCCCGTTGCCGGTATTTCTTGCGGACTTGTCACCGACGAAGACCGTTGGATCACAATGGTAGACATTCAGGGTCTGGAAGACTTCTACGGAGACATGGACTTCAAGGTTGCCGGCACCATGAAAGGTATCACTTCCATTCAGATGGATATTAAGGTAGATGGTCTTTCTTACGAGATCATTAAAAAGGCCTTTGAACAAACCAAGGCCGGTCGTGAAATGATCATCAACGACATTATTCTCAAGGCGATTCCCGCTCCCAGAGAAGAACTGTCCGAATACGCACCCAAGATCCTTTCCTATAAGATTCCCACCGATAAGATCCGGGAAGTCATCGGAACCGGCGGTAAGGTCATTCAGAGAATCACCGCTGAAAACGACGTTAAGGTCAACGTGGAAGACGACGGCTCCTGCCAAGTTCTGTACGTGAACAAGGAAAACGGCGAAAACGCCATGCGGATCATTCGCACCATTGTGGAAGGTCCCGAAATCGGAACCATCTACAAGGCGAAGGTCACCCGTCTGATGAACTTCGGCGCCTTTGCGGAATTCGTTCCCGGCAAAGAAGGTCTGGTTCACATTTCTCAGTTGGACGAGCATCGCGTGGGTAAGGTGGAAGACGTAGTCAACGTCGGCGACGAGATTTGGGTCAAAGTCACCGAAATCGACGATCAGGGAAGAATCAATCTTTCCCGCAAGGAAGCCTTGAAAGACCTGCTGGCGCAGCAGAACCAATAAAAAACACCAAGGGTCTCCGTCACGGCGGAGACCCTTTTTACAGGAATTGATATGAAACTAAATGCAAACCCTACCCTTGGAAATTTTTTACGGCTGTACGCTCTTTATCAAAAATCCTTTCCCCTCAGCGAAAAAAAGCCTTTCGGCGTCATGGTAAAAAAGCGCAAAGAAGGAGTTATGGAACTTCTGACGGTGGAAGATGATGCGGGAAAGTTTTTGGGAATCGTCATCACCATTCTTCATAAGGACATCGTGCTTTTGGATTATTTTGCAGTCTCCCCCGTCCTTCGGGGACAGGGCATCGGTTCGGAAGTTTTAAAACTTTTAAACCAACGGTACCAAGGCAAGCGAATCTTATTGGAAATCGAAGATCCGGAAGAACCTTGCAAAAATCGGGGAGAGCGCCTTCGGCGAAAAGCCTTTTATCTGCGCAACGGACTGACGGTACAGAATTATAAGGTTTGGTTGTTCGGCATTAAAATGCTGATTTTGACCAACGGAGCCACCGTTTCCTATGAAGAATATCACGAAATTTTTGAAGCGGTATTTTCCACCCAAATCGGCAAAAACGTATCCCTTGCAGAATGAAAAAAGATCGGCACTTACGTAGCGTAAGTGCCGATTTCTTATTTTAATACTTCTTCCGCGACGGAAACGGTTTTGGGCGCCGTTACTCCATAAGACGTAACGCCAAGAATGGTTTCTCCGTCGATCTGCAAGGAACGGGGAGCGTCGAACTCCACAAAGATCTCCTTCCCCTTGAGAACCGTCACCATTTCTTTACGTTTTACGTGTTCTCCCTTAAAAATCGAGGGAAACACCGCCAAAGCCTTCAGTTTTCCCGAATTGTGATACAACAGTGTTGCCACCGTATCGTCTTGGCGGGTCTGTCCGGGAGTGGGCATCATGCCGCCGCCGTAATATCTGCCGAACATGGTGGGCGCAATCCAAACCCTTTCAAAGTGATATTCCTTACCGTCCACCGTCACCTTTGCTTTTGTCGGCTTGTAATGAAACAGCAATCCTTTAATGGCGATCATGGTATAATTGATGGGTTTATCACTCGTTTTGCGAAGTTTATCGCCAACCTCACAACAGTAACCGTCGATTCCGAATCCCACGCCGTTAATAAAGCGGCAGGTGGTTCCGTTGACGGTAACGGAAGGAAGATTCCGCAGATATTTTTTAACGGAAAAAGGCTTTTTCGCAGTTTTACAACCCGTCACGTCAAAGGCGAAGTCGTTTCCCGTTCCGGCAGGATAATAGAGAATATCGCACTTCATTTCCACACCGTCCGTTGCATTGACAAAACGGTTCAACGTGCCGTCTCCCCCGCAAAGAATCACGGAATCTTCTTGGGTCAGACCCGCTAAAAGAGATTCGTAATCCGTAATTTTCGTAACGTCATAACATTCACAGTCGGGAAGATTTTTCTGAATGATTTCTTCGGTACAATTTCCCGACAAAGGATTGTACAAAACTACCGTTTTTGCCATAAGTACACACCTTTTTCGACATTTTTTTCAAAACAAACAAAAAAAGGATTCCGCGCAACCAAAAGGTCGTCGGAATATCTTATGACATCATTGTAGCAAAAAATTCCACCATTGTCAATAGAAGGGGGTGATTTGTCAACTTCTTGTAAAAAAATAAGATCGAAGCAAAACCCTTGCTCCGATCTTATAAAAAATATTACTTCTTTTTCCCAAGAGAAATTTTTCGCTCCGTTCCTTGAAGAATGCGCTTGACGTTTCCGCCGTGGCGAACCCAAACGGAAGCACACATCACGGCAATAACGCCGGTCAGCCAACCCCAACCCGGTTGACCGTAATAAACGAATCCGACGCTTACCGGAATGACGATTCCGCAAATCAGAGAA
>JAZSJP010000086.1:0-5621 GCA_045534395.1 Eubacteriales bacterium
CTGAATCCATTCCGGCATATTCCAAGCGATATTTTCCCAATCAGATATCGGAAAAAGAGAATTGGCAAACTCCCGAAGAACGTATTGATCATCCAGACCCCGAACATCCGAGAGTTCGCTTGTTGACCAACGGAAATCTTTCAGAGATTATAACGGACAGCGGTGCCGGGTGGTTGATTAAAAATCGTTTGGACCTTACAAAGCACTCTTCCGACCCGGATTCTTCCCAAGGGATTTTTTTCTTTGTGAAAAACAAAGGTTCTCTGCACGGAACAACGTATGCTCCCTTATATCAGGCAAATGACTATCGTGTTTTTTTTGACGGAAGCGGAATGTCCTGTTACGGAATCTTTCGAGAATTTGAAACGAGACTTACCGTCACAATGTCTTCCGACCTACCGGTTTCCGTGCGTGAATTAACCGTAAAAAACAATCAATTAACAGAATCCGCCTTTGAGTTTTTTCTGTGCACGGAACCGACATTGTGCGGTCGTAAAGAATATTTTGCGCACCCTGAGTATAAAGATTTATTTTTGACGGCAGAATACAATCCTTCCGAGCGCATCGTATCTTTCTGTCGCAAGGAGACGGAAACGTGGTTTTCCGTGACGGCATCGGAACCGTTTCGTTTTGACGTTTGTAGAGATTCTTTTCGTGATTACGAAAGTATTGACGAGTGCCGTTGCGATGGGATTCGAAAGTACCCCATCTTTCCGGCATTGATTTTACGGGGACCTTTGGAGATCCGCGGTCGGGGAACGAAATCGGTCCGTTTCTATTTTTCTGTCGGAAAAACAAAAGAAGAATCCGTAGAGGCAATTCGCAAGGTACGTTCTCAAAATTTTGAAGGAATTCAGAGACGGTATGCACAATTTTTCGAATCAATCTGCCGTTCCGCGGATATTCGTTCTGCGGATCGATTGATCTTTGATAAAGTATCTCCGTACGTCTTAACGTCTACCGTTAGGAGTGCAAATCAAGAAAAAGCTGCAAACACGTTGCCGAAAAGTACACTTTGGAATTATGGCATTTCCGGAGATTATCCCATAATTTCCCTTCGCATCGGAAAAGACGGTGTATCAAGGATTTTACCTTTCATTAAAACATTGTTTATAATGATTTATGCAGGATTTTCCGCTGATTTGGTGATATTATACCGTGAGGATGACGGATATTTAACACCTTTAAAAACAGCACTCGATTCTTTGCTTGCAGAAGTGGAAGATAATGTCCGTTGTCACGTTTTTTCCTTAAACATTAAGACGGTTGAAGATTATTTAATGATTCAAAAAGTCAGTCGTCTGTTTTTAAATTTGGAACGCGGATGGAAAATCAAAAAAACAAATCGGACTTTTCGTCCTCTGCAAAAGGGCGGCACCCCTATTTTGGAAAAAAAGATTCTCTTTCCTTTAGGACGCGGAGGATACGGACAATGCGATTCATATCTTCTTCCGAAAAACGAAAAAGGTTTTTATCGTCCCTTTTCATTTATTCTGGCAAATCAACGCATCGGAACATTATTAAACGAACGAAATCTTGGTTATACCTTTTCTCGAAATGCTTCGGAAAATCAAATTACGCCGAGAATTCCCGGAGTTGGATATGTTCGATCCCACGAACGGCTCTATGCAACGCTTCGTGGAAAACACTATGATCTTTTGGAAAATGCATCCGTAGAGTTTCAAAGGGATAAAGTTATTTATCATCTTGATCTTTTTGGGTATCAGATCAAAACAACCGTTTCGATTTTGAAGGATTTTCCCGCAAAGATCATTGATATATCCGTACTCGGAGATCAGTCTTCGTATCCGGATATTTTTTATCAGCCGAAAATAATTTTAGGGAAAGAAAATTCCGATACCACAGTTCGATATACGGAAGGGGAGAAGATTTATTTCAGTAATGCGTATAATGAAGCAAACGGAAAGGGTCATGCGGTTCTCTTTGGGATCGGTGTAAAAACCGAAGGGAATCTTTTGCACTTTCGTCCGACAAAAGAACAACCTCAAGCATTTTTTGTACTTGCTTATGGTGCGGGACAGAGAAGTGCAAGTCAAATTGCACAACGGTTGTCAGAGCCGGAGCGAATTCAACGAGAATTAAAAAAGGTAAGTAATCGAAAGGAATTGAAAATTGAAACTCCAAACAAAGAATTCAATCGGTTTTGCAACGGATTTTTGATTCATCAAATCAAATCATCTCGAATTTTCGGTCGTACCGGGCCATGTCAGCCGGGCGGCGCTTTCGGATTCCGAGATCAATTGCAGGATTCGCTCTGTTTGGCAACACTCCAACCTTATTATCTGAAGCGACAAATTATCCGATGTTGTGCACGACAGTTTGAAGAGGGCGATGTGCTCCATTGGTGGCACCCCGGGAAAAAGGGTATGTGCAGCGGAATTCGGACGCGCTTTTCAGATGATCCCTTTTGGCTTGCTTATGCATGTGGTGAATATTTCAGACTCACCGAAGACTCTGCCTTTTTCTCTCACAAAGTATCTTATCTGAAAGGTGCACCCTTAAATGATTCGGAGTTTGATCGCTATTTTACTCCCGAACGTTCTGAGACGAAAGATACGATTTACAACCATGTTCTTCGTGCAATTCGATACGGTTTAAAGCTGGGTTCACATGGATTGATTTTGTTTGGATCGGGCGATTGGAATGACGGAATGAATCGCATTGAATCCGGAGGAGAGACCGTATGGGGAACCATGTTTGCAATACTTTCTATAGAAAGTATCCTACCTGCGAGCGAACGGATCGGGACTCTCGATGAGATCCTGGAATTGAGGTGTTATGCAAATAAATTGCGCGAATCTCTGGATCTCGCATATTCCGAAGGTCGTTATCTTCGCGGATTTCGCAGTGACGGAACATCCTTCGGAGCAGGGGAAAGTATAGATCTGATCCCCCAGGCATTCTCGGTGTTTTGTAGTTTGGAAAAGGAAAAAACCGATTCAGCACTATCTCGGGCGTATGAAAAATTGTGGAATCCGCAACTGCGCCTCGTTTCCCTTCTTGCACCGCCTTACAAACCTCAAAAAGACGGTTTTCCGGGTTCTATTGCAGATTATCCCCCGGGAGTACGGGAAAACGGCGGTCAATATACTCACGCGGGAATTTGGTTTGCAAGAGCTTTATTTCAAGCGGGGGAGCCAGAGAAAGGATGGGAGATACTATCTGCCATCAATCCGATCAATCATGCTGATACTCCAACAAAAATGCGGCGTTACGGAGCGGAACCGTACGTTTTAGCGGCAGACGTTTATACACTGCCCACACGGGAAGGGATGGCGGGGTGGACGCATTATACAGGATCTGCCGGGTGGTATTTGAAGACTGTATTGGAAGATTTGTTCGGCATTTACCGGAAGGGAAATCGCGTTTATATAAACCCAAACCTTCCGAAGGATTGGAATAGCTGTAACGTAGATTTGACTATGGAGTCTGACGTAATATCGCTTCGTATCCTAAGAGGTACGGACTTAGGCATGTTTGAAGGAGATCAAAAAATTCCTTATATTGAACTGAAAGGAATCTCTCACAAAGTCAGCATAATTATATGATAAAAAATTACACTGCAGATTTGAATTTTGCGGTGTAATTTTTTATATATTCTTGACAAATCAGCGGAATAATGATATAATACCAATAGATATTTTTGTGCGAGGTATTATATGGAAAACATGATAGGTTTTGAGGGAATTGGAATTCTTCCGTTCCTTATGGATCGAATAGCCTTCTCAATCGGAAGTTTTGACGTGTACTGGTACGCCGTCATTATTACCGTCGGATTGATTTTAGCCGTTGGATTTTGCATGTGGCAAGCTTCGAAATTCGATCTGACGATTGATAACGTTTTGGACGTACTTTTGTGGGGACTTCCCACTGCGGTAATTTGCGCTCGGGCTTACTACGTTTTGTTTGAATTGGATCGTTACGATTCCTTTGCGGAAATGGTCAATATCCGTGACGGAGGTCTTGCCATTTACGGCGGTGTGATTGGTGCCTTCGTGACAGGGTACGTTTACTGTCGCATTAAAAAAGTTAATATGTTAGCGCTGTATGATCTTGCTTCTCTCGGATTTCTGATCGGTCAAACGATTGGACGGTGGGGAAATTTTGTGAATGCAGAAGCTTTCGGAGAAAAAACGACTCTTCCTTGGGGAATGACGATCAACGGTTACGGTCCCTATCACCCTACGTTTTTCTACGAATCTCTTTGGAATTTGATTGGATTCGTTCTTCTGCTTCTTTTTGCGAAAAAGTGGAGAAAGCATTTCGGTGAAGTATTCTTCCTTTATTTCGCTTGGTACGGTTTGGGCAGATTCTTTATTGAAGGTTTGCGCACCGACAGTTTATATTGGGGCCCGGTTCGTGTTTCTCAAATTTTAGCCGCAATATTTTTCCTTGCCGGAATCGCATTTTTTGTTTTGTCAAGAAAAGGGATTCTTGCTATGTGGCAAGAAAGGCTTGTGGATCGCACTGCCGTAAAGCATGCAAAATACAAGCCGGTATACACATCGCTTTTTGAGGATCAAAAGCCTTCTTTGGACAGTGAAGAAAGACTGAATTCTTTAAGTGAAGGGGAGACCATTTCCCGGGAAATTTCGGAGGAAGAAAACGATGGCTGAAATTCTTAGCGGTACGAAACTTGCAGCAGAAATTCGTGCAAATTTGAAAGAAAAAACAGAATTGTTAAAAAAGAAGGGAATCACGCCGGGTTTGGCGGTTATCCTTGTAGGAGAGGATCCTGCATCCAAGGTTTACGTTCGTAATAAAACAAAAGCTTGCGAGGAAATCGGTTTTTATCATGAACAATACAATCTTTCCGCAACCGTTTCCGAGCAAGATATTCTCGATTTGGTCGATACTTTAAACAGTTCGGAAAAAATCCACGGAATTCTGATTCAGGCACCTTTGCCCAAAGGATTGGATTTTAAAAATATTATCAATCATATTTCTCCGGAAAAAGACGTAGATGCATTTCATCCTTATAATGTCGGTCAAATTATGATCGGTGATTTCGGATTTTTGCCCTGCACACCTGCCGGGGTTATGGAGTTGATTCATTCTTCCGGAGTTTCGGTAGAAGGGAAACACTGCGTTGTCGTCGGTCGAAGCAATATTGTGGGAAAACCTCAGGCAATGTTGTTGCTGAAAGAAAACGGAACCGTTACGGTTTGTCATTCCAAGACCCCCAATTTGTCGGAAGTCACTCGAAATGCAGACATCTTGGTTGCCGCCGTTGGAAAAGCCGGACTGATCCGAGGAGACATGGTAAAACCGGGGGCCGTTGTCATTGACGTTGGAATGAACCGGAATGAAGAAGGAAAATTGGTCGGTGACGTTGACTTTGCTTCCGTCGAACCCATTGCGGGATATATTACCCCTGTTCCCGGCGGCGTTGGACCCATGACGATCACTATGCTGATGCAAAATACCTTGTATTCTGCACAAAAATACGCAGAGGGAAAAAACTTGTGACGGAATTGCAACAAATCTCATAAGACACTTGACAAGTTCCGGTTTTTGTGCCATAATAGGCAAGGAATCGCTGATGTAGCTCAGTCGGTAAAGTGCGGCCTTGGTAAGGACGAGGTCGGCGGTTCGATCCC
>JAZSJP010000034.1:0-6045 GCA_045534395.1 Eubacteriales bacterium
CGTCATCAAACTGCGCATTGCCCGTCATTTGCGAACCCCCGAATACAATGAACTGTTCGGCGGCGATCCCATGTGGATTACCGAGGCGGTGGGCGGTATGGGTGAAGACGGAAGAACCTTGGTTTCCAAGAGCAGCTTCCGTATTCTGAACACTCTGTACACTTTGGGCTCCTCTCCCGAACCGAATCTGACCATTCTTTGGTCTCAGAATCTGCCCGAAGGCTTTAAAAAATTCTGCGCAAAGGTCTCCGCGGACACAGACTCTATTCAATATGAAAATGATGACGTAATGCGTCCTCATTACGGCGACGATTACGCCATTGCCTGCTGCGTTTCCGCCATGAAGGTAGGAAAACAAATGCAATTTTTCGGCGCACGTTGCAATTTGGCAAAACTGTTGCTCATTGCCCTCAACGGTGGTTACGATACAGACAGTAAAATGGCAATCGGACCTCAAATGTCGGTTTTGGACGGAGAGAAATTGGATTACGATCAAGTAATGCAACGCTTTGACATTTACGTACAATGGCTTTCCCGTCTTTACGTCAACACCATGAACGTAATCCACTATATGCACGACAAATACGCCTATGAAAAGATTCAGATGGCGTTGCACGATACGGAAGTGGAGCGTTTGATGGCATTCGGAATTGCCGGTCTTTCCGTAGTGGCAGACTCCCTGAGTGCAATTAAATACGCAAACGTGACCCCCGTCAAAGACGAGACCGGGCACATCGTATCCTTTATTACCACCGGAGATTTCCCCAAATTCGGAAACGACGACGATCGCGTTGACCTGATTGCAAAGGAAATGACTCATAAAGTCATCACCGAACTGCGAAAAACACCCACCTACCGCGATGCAATACACACCTTGTCTGTTTTGACCATCACTTCCAACGTTATGTACGGAAAGAATACAGGTGCGACTCCCGACGGACGCGCTGCCGGAGCCGCCTTTGCTCCCGGAGCGAACCCCATGCATAACCGGGAAGAAAACGGTGCTTTGGCATCCCTGAACTCCGTGGCAAAAATCAGCTAGGACGATTGCCGCGACGGAATCTCCAACACCTTCTCCATCACTCCCGACGCGTTGGGACACAGCGAAGACGAACGCATCGACAATTTGGTCTCCATTTTGGACGGATATTTTGCCAAAAATGCGCATCACATCAACGTTAACGTACTGAATCGAGAAACTTTGATGAAGGCTTACGAAGACCCGGAAGCTTATCCAAACCTTACGATTCGGGTTTCGGGTTACGCAGTAAACTTCAACAAACTTTCCAAAGAACAGCAACGGGAAGTTATCAGCAGAACCTTCCACGAGGCACTGTAACGTGACAGGAAGAATCCATTCCATACAATCTCTGGGGACTCTGGACGGACCCGGTGTCCGTTTCGTAGTATTCCTTCAGGGGTGCAACCTACGGTGCGGTTGCTGTCACAATCCGGATACGTGGGATCTGCGGGAGGGAACGGAGATTTCCGCGGCAGAAATTGTTAAAAAAGCAGAGCGATACCGTTCGTATTTCGGAAAAGACGGCGGAATTACCCTTTCGGGGGGAGAACCGCTGTTGCAAACGGAGTTTGCCGAAGAGATTTTTGCAGAATGCAAAAAAATCGGAATCAACACCTGCCTTGATACGTCGGGAAGTATCTTAAACGACGGTGTATCAAGACTCTTGAACGTTACCGACCGCATTTTGTTGGATATTAAATATCCCAACAACGAGCAATACCGAAAACACGTGGGATGCAAAATTGATATTCCTCTGAAATTTCTTTCCTTAGCAAATGAGAAACAAATTCCGACAACCCTGCGACAAGTGACGATTCCTTCGCTGAATGACAACGAAGAATCAATTCAATTTTTAAATACGTTAGCGCAAGAAAATTCCTGCGTTGACAAAATTGAATTACTTCCGTTTAAAAAGATTTGCACGGTAAAATACAAAAACTTAGGTCTCTCCTTCCCCTTTGAATCTTTTGAAACCCCTTCCGCGGAAGTCATGAATTCGCTGCAATCAAAGTTAATATTTTAAGAAACGCATATAGCAAAGCTCCCGCCGATTTCGGTGGGAGCTTTTCGCGTTATTTTCCTTTTTTATGAACAGGCAATATAATTTCAAAGACGGCGCCGGTTTCGCCGTTTTTGCTCGAACGATTGTAAGCACGGGCAATTCCTTCATGTGCCACAACGATGGCATTGACGATGGAAAGACCCAATCCGTACTTTCCTTGGCGACCTTTGAAGAACCGATCAAAAATATGGTCAATTTCATCGGGAGAAATTCCGGGACCATCGTCCTGAACCGAGATTACGGCGTTGGAATCCCGCAAAAATACCGAAACTTCAATTTCCGATTTTGCAAAACGGAAAGCGTTAGACAAAAGGTTCGTAATAGCAGTTACCATGGTTTCGGAATCGACGTTTACGGTGATATCTGCAAGTTTTCCGTAAACAAGCTGAACGCCGTCCAAGCCGGTAAAACCGGAAACGCGGGAGACGGCTTCTTCCAAAAGATCTCTTACAGCAACGGGGGATTTTACGATAACTTCATCAGCCGTCTCGATTTTCGAGAGATAAATCAACTCACCCGTTAGTTTTTCCAAGCGAGAGACCTGCTCCAAAACCTGGTCACTGACCTGATCGGGATCGGTAAAAACGCCGTCCTTCATTCCTTCCACGTAGCCGCGAATCGACATCAGGGGCGTGCGCAATTCGTGGGATGCATTCTGTAAAAACTTCTTTTGCCGAACGTCGTATTCGCTGAGAGAACGTGCCATCCGATCTATGGAACGGGCAAGATCCCCAACCTCGTCGTTGGTTGCGATAACCGGAACCTCCGCATCAAACTGTCGGTTTGCAACTAAATCTGCACGCACTTGAAGTCGCCGCAAATTTTTGGTCAAACCGGTGCTAAACAGAAGCGCAACAGCGATAGCCAAGAGAGATGCAATTACCAAAGAAAACAGGTACAACGTAAGTAATGAATTCTGAATTCCGTAAGAAGTGGGGGCAGTAAACAGGATCACGTAACCCAAGACACGGTTGGTGGTCGCATTGTAAACCTGTTGAATTGCCACGGCGTAGGTTGTATCGCCGTACCGAATTACACGGGATCCGAGAGAATCACGGTAACGAGACAGATAATCCACAAAACGCTCGGGAGTGGTACTCAGATGGTCTACGTTCATACCCGTTTCTGGGATATATTTAAAATTGGAATCGGTAAGAACCAAGGAAGTGGAAGAATCAATATTTCTGCGAAAAATCACCTGTAGATCAGTAATTTTCGTATCTGCCGTCCAAGCAGGAATCAGAGAGGCGTCTTTTGCAAAAGCGGCACCGTTTTCCGAAAGAGCATCTTGCGCCTGAAGGATAATAAAGCTGTTGGCAAAGATATAAACGAAACCGACGGAAATAATGCCGACAATGGAAATCAAGGTAACGTATGACAAAATCAATTTAAAGTTAAGACTGTTACGAATGTCCTTTTTTTTCATATTCACTCCGCGGAATCGGTAACTTTATAACCATACCCCCAAACCGTGTCGATTTCGAAGATCGTTTGGGCGGCATCCAACTTTTTACGGATCCGCTTGACCAAATCATCTACGGCACGGGTATCTCCGATATATTGGTAATCCCAAATGCTGGTCAGGAGCTGATTTCGAGTAAAGACGCGATTTTTGTTGGTTATCATGTAAAGAAGGAAATCGTATTCCATAGCGGTAAAGGACAGATCTGTCTCCAAACCCTCCTCCACCTTCACGATTCTGCGCTGCATGGGGTAGATTTTCAAGTCACGACAACACGGCTCTGCAACGGATTTTTCCTCGTTCATCCCGTCAATCCGACGGAAAACTGCCTTTACACGAGCAACCAATTCCCGAGGAGAAAACGGCTTCATCATATAATGATCGGCACCCATCTCAATTCCCAAAATGCGGTCCAATTCTTCGTCCCGTGCGGAAACGATGATGATAGGAGTGTTATCGATTTTGCGAATTTCATTGCACAGTTCAAAACCGGACATTCCGGGCATCATAATATCAACAATCAGCATATCGGGTTTATAACGGGTAAAAGCTTCCAACGCCGGCTCGGCAGAATCAAATTCCATAACCGAAAAAGACTCTTTCTCTAAATAGGAACGAATAATTTCCCGAATATTTTTTTCGTCATCAATAACAAAAATTAACTTTGGCATACAATTTTCCTTTCGTCAAAGTATTTTCTTTATATCATTATACAACAATTTATCATATAACCTATTAAAATTTTGTGTCTTTTTTTTGTATATTTCTAAGGGAGGAGGGGGAGAATGTCGAACCAATAGCGAACATTCTCCCCCAAGGCATGGAAAAACTGTGTTTAAAGAAAAGGAATTAATCAAGCTGATTTAGTCATATTATACCATGCAATTTTCGAAAAATAATCATAAAAGTGTGGCAGGAATTCGGAAAAAGAAAAACAAAAAAGAGAGAAGCCGAAACTTCTCTCTTCAATTTAATTTTCTTATTCGGCGTCTACGACTTCGTCGTCGCAATCACCACAAGACTCAACGACTTCAAAATAACCGCATTCATCGTCGTCACAGCAATCGCAATCGTCACAATCGCAATCACAGCAGCCAATCAGGGCACGCAACTTATCACGGAAAATGTAACAGAGCAGTGCAACAACTCCCACAAATGCAATAATACCGAGGATAACGCCAAGGATCGTACCGGTTCTCTTACTCATAATAACACGCCTTTCGTACAAGATGATTGTTTATTGTTGTATTATTATAACTCATTTTTTAGGATTTGTCAACAGTTTTCCCGGATTCTTCATAAATTATTCCGCTTTTAAGTCTTCACTACCGCCGTAGGTACGAAAAGAAGATTGTGAAAAAGCACGAATTTGCGTTACCAATGATTCCGGATATAAGAGACGAATCTCTTCGCTGTGCAATAAAAGCCACCCGAACAAGGTTTTGTTTGCGGAGATCTCGCAGCTAAAAAGATAGGATCCGTCTACAGCGGATTCAACAGTTGCGTCGGCGGGGAAAAACCGCTCTGCTGTGGAAAGAAATGATTCGGAAACCCGAAAAATCATATGTATCGGGTCGTCCTGCGATGCAATATATCCGAGAATATATTGATCCAGATCAAAGTCTAAGTCTCCCCCGACCTCACAAATATCCACGGCAGCCTGAGACGTAAGAGAAAGATTCTCCATTCGGTCAAGTCGATAAAAAGCAAGCATACGATCTTCGTTTGCGGCAACCAAATAGTAACCGTCTTTCCAAACCAAGCGGTAAGGAGATACCGTGTGCTGTCGAGTTAGGGCTCGACGATGGGGCACCACAGATTCTCCGTAAAAAAAGCGCACCTTATTTCGCGTCTGAATTGCATCAAACAAAACCTCGGTCATAGAATAGACCCGCTCGGAAACAGAACAATCGGGAAGCACCGTCAAAGCATTAATGGGATTTTTCTTCTGATACGCGGTAGGAACAAGACCGTTGAGTTTTTTCTTCCATTCCTGTTTGCGCTTTCGGGATATCATGGGGGCTGACTGCAGCAAAATAGCAAGAAACTCCACGTCCCCGGGGGATACACTACGGTTTGCCCAATAGTAGCGCGTCTCCTTGGAACGATGAACCCCCACAGTGAATCCTGCTTCCGAAAGGGCGTCTAAATCCCGATAAAGAGACTTACGCTCGCATTTCACGTCGACTTTTTCCAATTCGGTCAATAACTCCGACAACGTTAACCCGTGCTGCTCATCGGTTTTCTCATATAAAATACGGAGTAAAAACAATATTTTCTGTTTTTGCTTTGGCTTCCCTGCCACAAAAAACACCTCCTTTGTGCATATTGCACAATTTTAGATGCCGTGCGTTGTATATATTCAACAAAGTTTGCCTCTTGATTTTTTTTTAAAATATGGTATAATATACTTGTGATTGGGAACAAGTTTTCCTCTTCACTTTTAAGGCTTATTCGTTTTTAACATATACCCCCCTCTTTTTTTGGCCGAAAGTTTTT
>JAZSJP010000047.1:0-6707 GCA_045534395.1 Eubacteriales bacterium
CCTTGGCAAGGTTGCGCTCTACCAGATGAGCTAATTCCGCGAATATCTTGTCGTGTCCGACAAGAGTATGGTGCCTCCGGTCGGAATCGAACCAACGACACGAGGATTTTCAGGCCTCTGCTCTACCAACTGAGCTACAGAGGCGTAAATGGCGACTCAGAAGGGACTCAAGGCCTCGACCTCCGACGTGACAAGGCGGCGTTCTAAACAACTGAACTACTGAGCCGTATTTGGTGGGAACTACAGGGCTCGAACCTATGACCCTCTGCTTGTAAGGCAGATGCTCTCCCAGCTGAGCTAAGCTCCCGTTTTTGTGCTGTTCGGTTGTCAGCCTAACTATAATACCACACTTTCCCGGATTTGTCAAGCGGTTTTTTGAAAAAAAATGCCCAAAATCTTAGGTTCGTTTAATTTTTACGAGAAAGACAAAAAAATCCAATTCGATTTTGTGCGAATTGAACATTTTCGCGGTAAAAATCTTAAAAATCAATAAAAAACGGGTTGATTTTCCATAAAAAATATGCTATACTGAAAAAAAGAAAAACGAGAGGAAATCGCCGTGGAAGAAATGATCTTGGAAGGCGCAATTTCAGTCAAAGCCGCTTTGGAAGCCGGGCGCCGGGAAATTTATGAAATTTTAACCGACCAAAGAAGACCCGACCGAAACCGTAACTACATATTGAATCTTGCCAAAGAGAAGGGTATAAAAATCACTCAAACTTCCCCGGAATCCATTTCTGAGTTGGCGGGGGGAACGTCTCACGGAGGATTACTTGCCAAGGTAGGAGAGAGAACCTATCAGACCTTGGAAGAAATTCTATCGCCTCAAGTTCCTTTTTTGGCACTGTTGGAAGGAATCGAAGACCCCTACAATTTCGGAGGGGCTCTGCGGTCGCTCTACGCGGCGGGCGTTTCGGGAATATTGGTTCCGGAACGAAGCTGGTGCAGTGCCGCGGGAGTGGTTGCTAAGGCGTCGGCAGGTGCTTCGGAATTTTTAAGCATCGCTTCCGTTTCCGATTGGGACGAAGTGTTGCGGGAAATCAAGAGTCGGGGCGTGCGTATTTTATGTGCAGAACGGAAAGACGCCGTACCTTTATATGAAAGCAATTTGACGGGAGCTCTGATGTTGGTCTTCGGCGGAGAGATGCGGGGGATTTCCTCAAAGATCCTGAAATACGCCGACCAAAAGGTCTTCCTTCCCTACGGGAGCGATTTCCGGAATGCCCTTTCGGCGAACTCTGCGGCGGCGGTTTTTGCCTTTGAAGCCTACCGTCAAAGAAATTTATAAGCAAAAAACTTCCGAGCCGTACAGCTCGGAAGTTTTCTGTTTTTCTGTTTCAGATACCCGTGGAAACGACGATATTCATAACGAATACGCAAACCACGAAAATCAGACCGAACACGACAGTCAAACGACGTAGAAGACCTTCCTTCTTTGCGGTTTGTCCCTTTCCGCCGGCATTGTTGTTACGACCGGTCAGCGCAGCCATTTCACTGCCCCGATTGGACTGCAGAGCCACAACGGCAATGAGAGCCACGGAACAAATCAACAAAATTATCGCGAAAATAATCATAGGAATACTCATATTTATCATTCCTCCGTTTTTTTACAGTTGTTACACCGAAGTATTATACCACAAATTTCTTAATTTGGCAATACCCAAAGGGTGTTTTGTTACGAATTGTTCAATTTTTTGCCCGATTTTAGGGTCAAAACCATAATTTCCGGACGGATAAAGCGAATGGGGAGAACAAAAAAGCCAACGCCTTGCGTCACGGCAAGGGTACGGTCTACCTTATAATATAAACCTCGGGAATACTTGGGAAAGAAGAAACGGCGAGAAAACCGCTTCCAAAGAGGCAAGCCGTTCCCGGGGGCAAAAACAGGACCGATCCAAGGCAAGCGCAAAATTCCGCCATGGACATGTCCCGAAAGCGTCAGATCCGGGAGTACGGGAAGAACGTCAAATTGCAACGGATCGTGAGTGACCAAAAGAGACGGAAGCGTCGAATCCATTTGCGGCGGCTGACTTCTTCCCCGCCAAGACTGACCGTACACCAAAAGAAGCTGTCCGTTACGCTCTATGGAATAGACCGTATCGTTCAGAGGGATCCCGCCCGCCTGAGATATTTTTTGGATATGCTCGGCGTATTGGGAATCGGTCACACCGTGTCTTCCGGCGCGGGTATCGTGATTTCCTTCCGTATAGGTAATGGGAGCAAATTTGGAAACACCTTCAAAGAGGGCATAAAAAGGTTCGGCGGAATGACACCCTTCGTGCATATCTCCTGCCATAACCACAAAATCGGGACGCGTCTCTGCAATTTTTTTTACCAAACGAGAATTTCTTTTTCCGAAGCGACGGTCGTGGAGATCGGAGATCAAAGCGATTCTAAAACCTTCAAACTCTTTGGGAAGATTGGAAACCGTCACGGAATGTTCGGCAACGCGAAAACAACTCCCCCAAAAAAGGAAGAACACCAAAATGCTCAAAGCCACGGCGGCGGCGATTCCGAAAAACCAAAGCCAAAACATTCTCGTCCCCCCCTTCGTAATAAAAAATGCAACGTTTTGTCATGAAAATATTATATCATTAAAACATTTTTGTGTCAAGACCCGAAAAGTTTGAAAAATCTCTTTACTTTTTTTAATTTTTCGTGTATAATGTATATATGTACATTTTATTTCAGCAGGAGGCTTGCATGCTGATTGATTTTTTAACCGAAAGGCAGTTGTTTTCTCAACGGGGATTGGGAATTACTATACTTTTTTATTTTATCGCCGGAGCCGTAGCCGTATTGTTGCGTCGCGTGGGACAAGTTCGGGCTGCAAAAAAGTATGATTCGGATTCTCTCTCTTTGGGAAAGGTTCTCTTGAAGGATCTGCCCTCGGCCCTTTGGGAAATCGCATTTTTTCTGTTGACCGGCTGCCTGAGGGGAACTCTCCGGGAAACGGACAAGACGACTTCCAAAGAAACCAACCGTAAAATTTTTTTCAGCGGAATGTCATTTCTTCTCTTAGGCGCTGTCGCGTCTTTCGTTTTGTTTGTTTTGTTTCAATTTTTGCAAGCAGCCGTAGGAGGTTCTGCCTGGGATTTTGCATTATTCGGAGCAAAGGCGCTGACGGGAGCACACGTATCCCTTATGGTCTTTTCCTTACTTCCCCTTCCCGGCTCGGACGTTGAAACGTTTCTCCGCACAAAAGAATTCGGCCCCAAAGGGAACACCTTCCGAAAAGACGGAACATGGCCGTTTTTCCTTTATTGCTTGTTGGGATTACTGCTGGCTTGCATTACCGTACCCTTGGGAGACGGTACCACCGCGTCCCTGAGCGGAATTTTAACTCTTTTCCCAATTCTCCTGATGGGAGGCTGATTTATGCTGCTTGATTTGATTTTCGAATTGATTTCCGGACAAACGCCCTTTTATATTTTGTTGGTGCAAATGCTCTTTTCTGTGGTTGCCCTGTTGTTGGTTTTTCCCGTTCACGAATTTGCCCACGGTGCCATGGCGTTGGCATGGGGCGACCAAACGGCAAAATATCAGGGGCGCCTTACCTTAAATCCCTTGGCGCACGTTGACCTGAGAGGATTTTTATTCTTACTGCTCTTTGGGTTCGGTTGGGCAAAGCCGGTACAAATCGACGCACGTTACTTTAAGAATCGCCGCTTGGGTGTGATTCTGACCGCTGCGGCGGGTCCTCTTTCCAACGTTGTATTTTGCTTTATCACTTATTTGATCTACGGAATTCTTTACGTGTTTTCGGTACAAAATGAAATTGCGTGGCTCTCGATTTTTTCCACGTTGTTTTTGTACATGGCGCTGTACAACGCCACCTTTGCCGTCTTTAATCTGATTCCATTCCCCCCCTTGGACGGCTCGAAAATCGTGGGAGAATTGCTCCCCTTCAAATTGAGATACCAATACTATAACTTGGAGCGATATTCCTTTATTTTCTTTATCGTGCTGATTCTTTTGATGAACCGCACGGGCATCATCGGAATATTGTCCAACGGCTTAATGAATCTGTTTACACCGATTGTAAACGCCGTGGTGGGAGGTATTTTCGCATGACAGAACCAACCTACCGCCTCGAGGGATTTGAAGGTCCTTTGGACGTGCTTCTGACCCTCATTGAACGGCATAAGATTGATATTTACAACATTGAAATTTCCCTTCTTTTGGAGCAGTATCTGAAGTGGATGGAAGACGCTCGGGAAAAGAATTTGGAGATCACCGCCGACTTTTTGGAAATGGCGTCTCGGTTGGTCTATATCAAGTCCTGTTCTCTGCTTCCCAAAACCGAGGAAGACGAGGAAGATCCCAAATGGCTGTTGGAGCAGATGCTCATTGAATACGCAAAATATAAACGCGTTGCCCTTCAGATGCGTCCCAAATATCAGGGAGACCGCATTTGGTTTAAGGATCATTTGCCCACGGATCTGCCCAAGCCCGATTACGAGGCGGGGAAAGAATCTTCCCTTTTGCTGGAGACCTACGTAAGGTTGATGAAACGGCATCGGGAACGGATCCATCCCCCAAAAGAATCCTTTGACCGCATCGTTAAGACGCAATTTATTGCCGTGGGAACCAAGATCGTTTCGGTCATGCGCGTGCTGGTAAAAAAATCGCGTTCTTCCTTTAAATCTCTGTTCCGGGGAGCAAAATCCCGCTCTGAGATCGTCGCAACCTTTTTGGCGTTGCTGGAACTGATGCGCAGCGGACGGGTAGAGGTTCAGGATACGGAAGACGAATACAACCCGGAGATCCGATTGATTCGGAACAAAAAAGAACGGGAGGAGACCCCATGAAAAACATCACCGCTTTGATCGAGGGGATTTTATTTGCCTCGGTGGAGCCGGTCAGTTCGGAGCAGTTGTCTGCCTTTTTGGGCATCGAAGAAGAGGAAGTCTTAACCGAGCTGATTGCCTTGCAAAAAACCTATGAAAAAGATCATCACGGGTTCCGTTTGGTACGGCACGATAAGGATTTTCGATTTTCCACAAAGCCGGAATACGGCGAAGACGTAGCTCTGTTTTTGGCAAAAAAGCGTCCCCAACTCTCCAACGCCGCTCTGGAAGTCCTTTCCATTGCCGCCTACAATCAGCCGGTGACGAAACCTTATATCTCTCAAATTCGTGGCGTTGCCTCTTCGGAGATTGTGGAAGCCTTGGAAGAAAAAGGACTGTTACAGGAAGACGGTCGCTTGGATCTGCCGGGACGTCCTATGTCTTACGTAACGACCGATAAATTCTTAACGGTATTTGGATTGGATTCCTTAGCGGACATGCCGCCTCTGAATCCCGAAGATGAAAATCTGCCGGCGGCGGGCACGGAAATTCTGCTGACCGAAGCCATCTTAGAAAATTCCGAAGAATCGACGGAACAACGCAAGGAGTCGGCGGAAGAATCCCCGGCGGAGGTTGAAGCATGAACCCCTTTTTGTGGGTACTGACCGCCTTGGGAGTGCTTGTGGGAATTGTTTTTCTACTGATTCTCCACTTGATTTTCGGAAAAATACGGCTGGTTGCGGATTACCGCGAGGGAGAATTCAAGCTCTGGCTGGAATGGTTGTTTCTGAAATATCACGTCTATCCCGACCCGGAAAAAAAGCAAGCCCGAGAAGAGCGAAAAGCGGAGAAAAAACGGAAAAAAGAATTTCCCGGAAACCCTTCAACGCAAGGGGCATCTGTGCCGGAAACGATTCAAGGAAAAAAGCCCAAGAAAAAATCAAAACTCCGGACTGCGGCACGGCGGGAAGTCCGCAGAGCCGTGCAATCGGTTCCCTTGAAAGATTACGCAAAGACCCTTGGAATCATCGTGACGAAATTTATTTCAAAATTTCATTGTAAAAGCTTTGTTCTCTACGCTTCCGTCGGCGGCGGTCAGGCAGACGAGATTGCCACGGAATACGGAACGATAAACGCCCTGCTCTACCCCGTTTTGGGTGCTTTTGCGGCGGCAAAGCGATTACACAAATGCGACGTACAAATCACCCCGGATTTCACCTCGGAAGAGACCCACGCCGTGGGAACGGCAATCTTTACCTTCCGTCTGTATCAGGCATTGGGGTGCATTTGGGAATTATCTGAAAATTTATATGAATAGGTGGTATAAACATGGAAGAAAACAAAAACACCAACGCAACCGCGGCAAAAAAACCCGAGCAGACTCGTCGAGTCTCCCCCGTGGAAACGGTAACCGATAACGCTGTGAAAAATATCCGCTCCATGGTGGACTCTAACACTGTCATCGGAGACGCTATTACCACGGCAGACGGAACGACCATTATTCCCGTTTCCAAAATTTCCATCGGATTCGTTTCCGGTGGCTCGGATTTTGCGGCAAAGAATAATCCCAAGTTGTGCTTTGGCGGCGGAAGCGGTGCCGGTTTGACGGTCACACCCGTCTCCTTCTTGGTCATCTCCCCTTCCGGCTCGGTAAACACGCTCCCGGTCAATCAATCGTCGGTAACGGCGGTGGATAAGATCATGGAATTGGCGCCGGGCGTCATTGAAGAAATTCGGGATCTCTTCAAAAAAGAGGACTAAAAGAGCAAAAAATTACCCTTATGAGGGCAAAAAATACCTGTTTTGTATATTATCACCAAAACAGAGTGCTGTTTCATGGTTATTTTCTACAAAGTTTTTGGCATTTTTTTTTGAAAAATGCTTGCCAATGTCACAAATTTAGTTTATAATATAATC
>JAZSJP010000135.1:0-3254 GCA_045534395.1 Eubacteriales bacterium
ATAGGGGGGATCACATGGATAATAAAAGTCTAAGAGAAAACATACGTTCCTTTCGCATAGCAAATCAACTGACACAGGCAGAAGTTGCCCGTCGTCTGTTCGTTACGCCGCAAACCGTATCGAAATGGGAAAACGGAACGGCTTTTCCCGACCTTGAAAACTTCTGCAATTTGGTGGAAATATTACACACGACACCGAATCAGCTTTTAGGTGTCGGAAAACAAGAAGAACCTCTGTTTTTGGGGATTGACGTGGGGGGAACCAAGACCGACCTCGCTTTATTCCGAAAAGACGGTTCGATTCTTCGCAGAAAAATCGTTTCCGGAGCAAACCCAAACTCCTGTGGATTGGAAAACGCCGTTGAAATTATTGCAGACGGGATTCAACAAATCTGCGCAGACCACACCGTTTCCGGTGTTTTTGCGGGAATTTCCGGAATCACCGTAGGTGAAAATGCACCGAAAATGCTGTCTTCCTTTCGCAAACGCTTCCCCGGGATTCCCTTCACCTTGGGGTCGGACATTGAAAACGTCATTTTTTCGGTTCCCAACGCCGAAAAATGTATTGCAGTCATCTGCGGAACCGGTTCCGTTGTTTTCGCATGGGACGGAACGAAGGCGAAACGCATCGGTGGATACGGCTATATCTTTGACCAAAAGGGAAGCGGGTACGATATAGGAAGAGACGCGCTGACCGCTTGTCTGGAAGCCGACGACGGACTTCGTCTCCATTCCGAGCTGACCCGGTTGGTACATCAAAAATTGGGGGCAACTCCATGGGAAAAACTCAACGAACTGATGACCGGCGGACGGGATAAGATTGCTCAATTTTCGCCCTTGGTATTTGAAGCGGCCCAAAAAGGTGATGCGACTGCAAAGCGAATTATTGACGAAAATCTTTCCCGCTTAATTCAACTGATTGAACACGCAGAGAAGTCCTACGATTGCGGAAACACCATCGTTTGTGCCGGTGGGAATACGAAAGATCCCGGATTCCGTCGTTATTTTGAAGAACGCGGCATCTCCCCCGTCATTCCGCAATTACCGCCTGTTTACGGTGCCTGCGTGCGGTGCCTCAATCTTTACGGGAGTGAAGAGATGGGGCTGAACATTGAAGAATTTGAACGCAATTTTATAAAAACGTTAAATTAAGGAGAACGCTATGTACGATACCGAACAACGAAATCCTCGAACCACGCATATTGATAAAATGGAAACGATGGAAATGGTCCGCGTAATCAACGATGAAAACCGAAATTCCGTGGAAGCGGTAGAAAAAGCGCTTCCCCAGATCTCACAGGCAATTGACGCCGTAGCCAACGCCTTTGCACAGGGCGGAAGACTCTTTTACGTAGGCGCCGGAACTTCGGGCAGAATCGCCGTTATGGACGCTGCGGAATGTCCCCCCACCTTCGGAGTGAGCTATGATCAAGTCATTGCCGTCATGGCAGGCGGCGCCAGAACCATGACGAAGGCCGCAGAAGGAGAAGAAGACAACGGAGAAATGGGAAAACAGGATCTCCTTGCCCACAATATAACAAAAAACGATGTAGTAATGGGAATTTCTGCATCGGGCAACGCCGCTTACGTGGAAAGCGCCATTTTGGCGGCAAAAGAATTGGGATGCGTTACCGTCTCTCTGAGCTGCAACCGCGATTGTAAAATCGCAAGAGCGGCACAGATCGTTATCGTGACTGAAACAGGTCCCGAAGTTATTACGGGATCGACCCGCATGAAAGCCGGAAACGCGCAAAAATTCGTATTGAACATGATTACCACCGGTGCTATGGTAAAAACCGGAAAGGTCTATGAAAACCTGATGATTAACCTGCGCCCCACCAACATTAAATTAAAAGATCGTATGGTACGCATCGTTTGCGACATTTTGGAGTGTGACCGCGAGGAAGCCGTTACACGCTTAAACGCAAACGATTGGGTCATTCGCAAAGCAATTCAGTAACAGAGAAGCCGGAACCAAAAAGTTCCGGCTTTTTATTAAAGCAAGTGATTCAACAACAAACTGAAATAATCGAAAAATCCGGCTTTTTCAACGGACGACGTTGCTACCACGGGAACGGACAAGACCTCTTCCCCCTGATAGGTAAAGGTTGCTTTCCCCACCACTTGCCCCACGGACACGGGTGCTTGCAGAGACTCTTCCACGGTGACTTCCAAGGCAACGTTGGATGCCTCGGATTTTTTCACGACGAGGCAAAGATTTCCTTCCGCAGCAACGGCAACAGAATCGGATTTCCCGCGGTTGACCGGGATTTCGGGGATCTCACCTACGGAGCGACGCAGCACGGTATATCCCCCAAAACCGTAATCCAACAGAGAGGCGGCGGAAGCAAATCGCCCCTTGCTGGTCTCCCCTCCCAGAACTACGGCAATCAAAGACATTCCGTCTCGGGTCGCCGTGGCGGCAAGGCAATGTCCCGCAGCTTCGGTATAGCCGGTTTTCATCCCGGTAATTCCGTCGTAAGTCTTCAACAATTTATTGGTATTTGCAAGACCGAAGCCCCCGTCTCGCAAAGAATCCATCCAAATGCCGGTATAGTCGAGAATATGAGGGTGTTTCAACAATTCTCTCGTAAAGAGGGCAATATCATAAGCACAGGTATAATGGTTATCATCGGGAAGGCCGCAAGGATTGACAAAATTAGTATTTTCGGCACCCAATTCCATTGCTCGTTGATTCATCTTTTCAACGAACCCCTGTTCGCTTCCCGTAAGATATTCGCCCAGAGCCACCGCCGCGTCGTTGGCGGAATTGACGGCGACGGATTTCAGCAGATCCCGAAGGGACATGGTCTCTCCCACTTCAAGATAAATCTGTGTTCCCCCGTAAGAGCAAGCGTTTTCGGAAGCAGAGATCATATCATCTTCCGTTACCGCGCCCGAATCCAAGGCTTCCATCACCAAAAGCATGGTCATAACTTTTGTCACGCTTGCGGGATACAGTTTTTTCTTGGACTCCGATTCGTACAAAACCGTTCCGGTCTCCGCCTCCATTAGAATGGCGCCTTTTGCGTCCAGGTTCAATTCTCCCGACGCCGCAACGCTTCCCCCAACGGCACTTGACCCCACGCCCGACGCCAAAGAAACAACCGAAAAAGACGCCAAAAATATCCCTATGAAAAGCAGTGACAGAATCCGTTTCATATCCACGTTCCTCTCAAAAAAATTGTCCTCATTCCATGGTATGAAATGAGGACTTGTTTTATTCGACGTTGGATTCCGCAGATTTTTCTTCCG
>JAZSJP010000048.1:0-3398 GCA_045534395.1 Eubacteriales bacterium
TGTTGTGAAGTTCTTGTAAAATTCGATATTTTTCTCTTGTAGCGTATCCGCCGCGCAGATGACGTTCCGATTTGTTTTGTTCCAGAACCTCTCGAACCTCCTCATAGAGTCCCATGTGGTACTCCTTCAGCCGACAGGTTACGTCTTTATGCACTGTTGATTTTGATATGCCAAACTGTTTTGCCGCATCACGAACGGTTGCTCCGTTTTCCGCAATATAAACCGCAAGAGTAAGTACCCGTTCCCGTAGTTCATCCATAGGAAATTCCTCCCTTTCGTTTCTATGAAAATTTATGACGTTCTGCCGTGCAATATTCCGATTTCCTCTTGACAATTTGCCATTAATGTAGTATAATATAAAAAACTGTTAACTCGTACTTTTTGAAAGGATGTCACGCGTGCGCCGTATTTTAGGATTTCTGCTTGCACTCATCTTTTTCGCTACGTTTTCTTGCATTCCTGCCCTTGCGGAAAATCAGAATACAAAAACCGGTCTGTCGTCAACGGAAGAGCCGAAAATTCAGTCGACGGCAGCAATCGTCATAGACGCGGACACCGGGTCAATTTTGTATCAAAAGAATATGACCCAAAAGCTCTCCCCCGCAGACACCGTTCAAATTCTTACTGTTTTGTTGGGGATTGAATCCGGAAAAAGCGAAGAATTCGTAACGGTATCCAAAGACGTTGTTGACAAAGTCGACCGAGAAGGAACGCATATTTCCTTGGTCGCCGACGAAAAAGTAAGATTGAAAGACCTGTTCTACGCCACGATCCTTGCTTCCGCCACCGACGCGGCAAAAACCATTGCCGTTACCGTCAGCGGATCGGAAAAATCCTTTACGGAAGCAATGAATCAACGCATGAAAAAACTCGGTGCCGCAAATACGTCTTTGACCAATTCCGACGGCGCTTTTGATGAAAATAACTACACAACGGCACAAGACCTTGCATTACTGACAAAAACCGCCCTGATGAACGAAGAATTCCGCACCGTCTTTCAAGCATCGTCATACACCATGAGCGAAACCAACAAAAACACGACGGGGCGCTCTTTTTCCACCCTTTGTCTTCTTTTGAAAAACAGCGACATGAACGTAAAGTACGATTTTGCCTTGGGAGGAAAAACAGGCTGGAACGAATCTTCGGGATACAATCTGATTGCGGTGGCAGAAAAAGACGGGAGAACCTTAATCAGCGTAATTCTTGATGCGGAAACGTCAAAGATAAGATATGAAGAGACCATTGCGCTTTTTGATTATGCGTTTTCCGCATTTCGAAACGTACCGGTTCCGAAAACGCTATTGGAATCTACGGAAATTCCGGTCATTAAAAACGGAACGATCGTGCGAAAGATCAACGTTTCCATTCCGGAGAATACGTACTTGTCCACAAACGCTGAATTTCAAGAAGGAACCCTGACCCTCTCATCGTTGCCAAACCACGTAAACGAAGGTGACACAAGTCTTCGGTTAACCGTTTCGGCAAAAGATATAAACAACAAAACCGTGGTTTTGGGAACGGTGATCTTGGACATCCAAACGGAAGAAATCCATTTGGAAGAAGTTCCCGGCGGAGAAAAAGTCGTTCCTCTTTCCTTTGGAGCAAAATTGTGGAAGGTCATTCGAACCGTTTTGCTGATAATTCTCTGTATTATCGGCGGAATTCTTTTCATTGCCGTCCTTCTGTTTTTAGTTTCTTATGTTCAACGTCGCAATCGGCAAAAACGCAAAAGACAACGCTTGGAAGAACAAATCAGAGTTGCCGAAAAAGAAGCGGCGCAAGAAAACCTCTATACCGGAAGACGGCACAAGCAACCTGAAGAAGAAAAATAACTTTTATAGGAGATATGTTATGATTTTAGTCACCGGAGGCGCAGGATACATCGGAAGTCACACCTGCGTAGAATTATTGGAACGCGGATATGAAATTGTTATTATGGACAATTTCAGCAACTCGAAGCCGGAAGCCTTGGAAAACATTCGCAAGATCACCGGAAAAGATTTTAAATTTTACGAAGCTGATATGTGCGACCGTGACGCTATGGATCGCATTTTTGCAGAGAATAAAATCGACGCCGTCATTCACTTTGCCGGATACAAGGCGGTGGGTGAGTCGGTACAAAAACCTCTGATGTATTATTACAACAACCTCATGGGAACCATCGCTCTGTGCGAATCCATGAAAAAATACGGCTGCACAAAGATGCTCTTCTCCTCTTCCGCAACGGTCTACGGAAACCCCAAAACCGTTCCCATTAAGGAAGACTTCCCCCTTTCCACTACCAATCCTTACGGAACAACAAAGCTGTTTATTGAACGCATTTTGGAAGACGTGGTTGCAGCAAATCCCGAATGGAGCGTCGTACTGCTTCGGTACTTTAATCCCATCGGCGCTCACAAGAGCGGTGTGATCGGAGAGAATCCCAACGGAATTCCCAACAATTTGGTACCTTACGTTGCCCGTGTTGCCTGTGGAAAATACGAGGCGGTTCACGTATTCGGAAACGATTATCCCACCCCCGACGGAACCGGCGTGCGCGATTATATCCACGTAGTCGATCTTGCTTTGGGTCACGTAAAAGCCATGGAAAAGGCCATGACCTGCACCGGTGTCAACGTTTATAATTTGGGTACCGGAAAGGGATACAGCGTTCTCGATATTATCAAGGCATACGAAAAAGCTTGCGGGAAAGAGATTCCTTACGTCTTCGATCCCCGCCGTCCCGGAGATATTCCGACATGTTATGCAGACCCGGCAAAATCTCTGGAAGAATTGGGCTGGAAAGCTACCATGGATATTGAGGAAATGTGTGAAGACTCTTGGAGATTCACAGTAAACAATCAAGACTGATACAAAGGATTGTATATGAATAAAAAGTTCATCATCACCATCTCCCGTCAGTTCGGTTCCGGGGGCAGTGAAATCGGATACCGTCTGGCAAAAGAATTCGGAATTAAATACTACGATAAAGACATTATCGTACAGGCGGCAAAAGAAAGCGGAATGTGCGAACAGGTCATGGAGTATGAGGAAGAAAAAACCACGGGAAGTTTCCTCTATTCCATGGTTTTGGCGCCTCACGCCGCCGCAACACAATTCCTGAATTGGACGGAAGATTCCCTAAACGACCGCATTTACAAAGCGCAAGCGAAGGTGATCCGCGACGCCGCGGCAAAAGAATCCTGCGTGTTTATCGGTCGTTGCGCAGATCACTTGCTGTGGGACGAGCAAAACGTTTTTCGTGTCTTTATCCAAGGAGATATTGAAGACCGAAAAGCGAGGATCGCCGCAGAAGGAAAACTTTCTTTGGAGAAAGCGGAAGAAGTGATCCGCAAAAAGGATCGGACCCGCGCAAATTACTACAACTTCCACGCAAACAAGAAATGGACGGATCTGAC
>JAZSJP010000223.1:0-2112 GCA_045534395.1 Eubacteriales bacterium
GTCAGATATTTCCCAAGCAATGCGCCGTCCACGGAAACGTCGGTGTCGTCCCCTTCTTCCCGCTTTACCGAGAGGTTCAAATCTATTTTACCGCGGACGATGGACTTTCGCAATTCCGCACGAAGAAGATCTTCCAGAGAAAGATAGGCACGGGGAATACGGGAATTCAGTTCAAAATAACGGTGATTGACCGCTTTGATCTCCACGGTGATATCCCGACAACCGAGCACCTTTTGGGCTCTCCCGTAGCCGGTCATACTTCGAATCATATTCGCACCTCAAAATTTAGTATATTATTTATATATTATAACCGCGCGCCCGCCCTTTGTCAATCCCTTTTTTCTTTTTTTTCATAAACATTTCACCCTTTTGAAACAATAATTTTTTCGCGTCTTCATGAAAAAATTCAAAAAAAGAAACAAAAAAGCAAAAAAAGAGAAGCGCTTAAAAGCACTTCTCTTCTCCTGAATCCTGATCTCTTTATGATTCGAATTCTCTTTCCAACCGAGAGAACACGGCGGGAAGAAATTCCCGAAAGGCGGCAGGAACGGCGTAAGAAGATTTCAATTCTTCGGCATCGACCCATTGAAAATCTTCGGTAAGCACGGGAGTCTCCAAAGAAAAGACCCGGGACTCCATGTGCCATTCAATGTGAGAAAATACGTGTTTTCCGCTGCCGAAAGACGACTCTTCTCTTCCGGAAAAATTCCAAACGGACGGGTCAAAACCGGCAATCTCGTTGGGAAATTCCCACAATCCGGAAAGCAATCCCTTTTTAGGACGGCGGCGCAAAGCAACCTTTCCGTCACAGAAAAGAAAATATACGATGCGCTGTTCTATACGACGAGGTTTACTCTTGGTTTTTACGGGAATCTGCTCAATCAAACCATCTTGTTTTGCAACACAAAAACAAAAAGCGGGGCAACAATCACAAAGAGGGGCTCCGTTGGGCAAACAGACGGTGGCACCCAACTCCATCAGAGCTTGAGTGTACTCCGACGTCTTTCCTTCGGGCATCAACGTGCGTAACGACTCCCGACAGGTCTTTCGGGTCTGATCTGCCATAATGTCGGAAAAGCTTCCGTTAATACGCGACCAAACCCGAAGAACGTTTCCGTCCACGGCGGGCTCGGATTTTCCGAAAGCAATGGAAGAAACCGCGCCGGCGGTGTAATCGCCGATTCCGGGAAGCGCGCGAATGGAAGCGTAATCAGACGGAAAGACGCCGTCAAATTTTTCCATAATCTCCACTGCGGCTTTTTTCAAATTGCGGGCGCGGGAATAATACCCCAGACCTTCCCACAGTTTCATCAACTTTTCGTCATCACATTGCGCCAAATGGGCTACGGTGGGTAATTCTTTTAAAAAGCGTTCGTAATAAGGAATGACAGCGGAAACTCGGGTCTGTTGCAACATGATCTCCGAGATCCACACGTGATAAGGTGTAGGATCGTCACGCCAAGGCATAGAACGTGCGTGTTTGTCGTACCACGCAAGCAGAGGTTCGGTCAACAAAGAAAAACGGTTCATAATCCCTCGCATAAAATTCGGACAAGTACCATATAATATAGACGAAATGGCTTCTTTCTTACAGTATATCACAATCCCGGCAACTTTTCAAGAGTTTTTTTCATTTTCCTCTTGACAAACGCCAAAGAAAATGGTAAAATAATACAGTAAAAGGGAGTAGCTGGAACCCTGCGGGGTTCATTGCAAACCGACAGTACGGATTTTTATCCCGGTTTGCAGTACTGCAACGTATCGGCGAGACTTTTGCAGTATAAGAAGATACTGCAAAAGTCTTTTTTGTTTGGAAATAAAAAAATACATATACAAAGAAAGGCAAGTAGAGATGAAACACTATTTTGAAACCATTCCATCGGTGCTCAAGGATGTAAATTCCACGGAAAACGGAATTTCTTCCAAGCGCGCCGCAGAACTCGGCATCGGCAAAAACAAGCTGGCAGAGGGGAAAAAGATCTCGATTCTCATGCGGTTTTTCAATCAGCTTACCGATCCGATGATCATTATTTTGTTGGCTGCAGCCATCATTTCGGGCGTGACCGCCTTCCTTGGTCCCGAACCGGAATTTCCCACAGACACCATCATCAT
>JAZSJP010000007.1:0-2168 GCA_045534395.1 Eubacteriales bacterium
ACTCTCGACGGCCTTTTGTGGCTGCTTTCCTTTACCGGTGATTGGGGAGACATCCTTCGCATCGTAATGATGATTCTGGGCGAAGTCCTGTGTTCTCTCGGTGTGGCACTCTTCTTTAAAACCTACCTTGCCCCCGGCGCATATGAATTGTTCGTCAAAGAGATCGTTCTGCGTTATGGATTGAAAATGAGCCGTTTTAAGTTTCTGTACGATATCTCCAGTTGCATTGTTGCGATCCTCATGTCTCTTATTGCGTTTCATACCATTCTCGGTCATGGAATCGGAATTGGAACCGTGCTTGTGGCTCTGTTCAATGGGCTGCTGATCGGAATATTTTCCAAGCTTCTGGATCGATGCTATACCTTTTTTGACAGATTTCCCTTTGCGAAATATTTCGAGTCTGTTGCGGATCAAAAGTAAAACGAAAACAATAAGGGAGAGGCGATCCTCTCCCTTGTGAGTTCATAAAGTTTTTCGTTTTTCCTATTGCATTTTTTCCCAATCTGTGATATAATATTTTGGTAACGGAATATCGGGGTGTAGCGCAGTTGGTAGCGCGCTTGGTTCGGGACCAAGAGGCCGGGCGTTCAAGTCGCCTCACTCCGACCATAGAAAAAGCAAGTCGAGAGACTTGCCTTTTTTATGATCGTTTTGCTGTATTTTGCCCGTTTTTTCGGATTTAGGGGTTGAATTCACTTCGAAATTGTGCTATAATGGTAAAAACAAAGACAAAGGAGACCGTAATATGAAATTGTTGTTTTTGGGAACCGGTGCCGCCGGAAATGCAAAGCGGCAGGAGATTGAAATCCCTGCAGGCACCCGCCGCTGTGCTTCTCTTCGGATTGATGAGGACGTTCTGGTGGATGTATCCCGTCAATCCTTTGATTATCTGACGAAGCTTGGAAAAGATCCTTCTTACATTACCGATATTTTCCTGTCCCACGCCCATGGCGACCACTTCAACCGGGAAGCTTTGATGCAATTTGCCTCAGCGGCAAAAGGCAAGATCCGTTTTTGGTGTCATCACGGGGCGCTGGAGCATCTGAATTTCACCGAAGACGAGCTTCAAATGATCGAGCTTCATCCCGTAGAAATCTGCGATACCTGGGAGACTGCGGGGATGACTGTTACCGCCCTTCCTGCAAATCATCTGGTAGGTAGTTTTACCTGTGCCGAAAAGCCTTTGCATTACGTTTTTGAGAAGAACGGAAAACGGCTCTATTACGGTTGCGACGGCGGCTGGTACACTGCGGTGGAATGGGAATACCTTCGTGCGAACAACGTAGTATTCGACGCCGTTATTATGGATGCTACGGTGGGCGAAGATGCGGGGAACTTCCGCATTGCCACCCACAACAACCTGGCGATGATCAACCTTCTTACCCTCGCACTTCGGCAAAACGGAATGCTTTCCGAGAACGCTCTGCTCATTGCCACGCACTTTGCCAATTCCTGCTATACCAAAGAGCGCACCCATGACGAGATCTTTGGTGAAATGGGTATGATTGCTGCTTCCGACGGAAAAGAAATCGATGTGTAAAATCCATTAAAAAAAGGCTGACCGAGTGTCAGCCCTTTTTTTATATTGCTTTTTTCTTTTTGATTTCCCGCCTCACGATAATCAGCATTAGGCATCCCAGGATCGATGCCAGAAAATTGACTCCTACAAAATTGAACCAGATCCCATTTAGTCCCAAATGCCATAAGGATCCCAAGAGAATTACCGGGAATAAAAAGGCGGTTGCTACTGACATTGCAGTTGCCAGCGCCGGTTTTTCAATGGCACTGAGAAACCCTTGCGTTGTAACGGCAAACCAGCGGAACAGGTAGGCAAAGCAGAACAGGCGAATTGCCTTTGTCGATTCCTCAAGAAGCATTACATCTTCCGCTTTTGCAAAGAACGACGCTACCGCACCGGGGAAGAAAAACAAAATGGAGGTTGAGATCAACCCCACAGTCGCCGTCCCTACGTAGGCTGTGGCTACGATCTTTTTTACCCGGCTGTAATTTTCCGCTCCCCAGTTAAAGCCGATGGCAGGGGAGAGGGAATCACTGATTCCGTAAAGAAGGGGCCAACAGAGATCGCTTGCATACATGAGCACCGCATAGACCGCAACTGCCGTGGTTCCGCCTTCGTTCCCCCAGGTCTGTGCCCCGAGGGTCATCAG
>JAZSJP010000018.1:0-2016 GCA_045534395.1 Eubacteriales bacterium
ATGGGGATATAGATACCGGTCTTCTCGAAGTACTCGTCGCGGGCAGGCAACGGCGGTGATCGAAGTCGCTAAGGCGCGGGACGAATACTTCGAAGAGACGGGAATCTACATCCCCATCTGCTCCGACGGCGGTATCGTTCACGATTACCATATTACCCTTGCCCTTGCTATGGGTGCTGATTTTTGTATGTTGGGCCGTTATTTCTCCCGCTTTGAAGAATCTCCCACCAACAAGGTTATGGTCAACGGCAATTACATGAAGGAATATTGGGGCGAAGGCAGTGCCCGTGCCCGCAATTGGCAACGCTACGACTTGGGCGGAGCCGCAAAGCTGTCCTTCGTGGAAGGGGTCGACTGCTACGTCCCCTACGCCGGACTTCTGCACGATAACGTAGGCGTTACCCTGAGTAAGGTTCGCTCCACCATGTGCAACTGCGGTGCCCTCTCCATTCCTGAATTGCAAGAAAAGGCAAAGCTGACCCTGGTCAGCTCCGTTTCCATCGTAGAAGGCGGCGCCCATGACGTTGTGGTGAAAGATAAGGTTCAAAACTAAACCGTATCTATACAAAAAAAAGGAACACATGCTGTGTTCCTTTTTTTGTTTATTTGATTTCTAAGGAAATGCGGAGTTTTCCGTACAAAAACAGGCGGGTCTGAGGCGTTGGCGTTCCGTCGGGAGCGCAAGGGAAGGTGGCAAGGTCGGCGTTGCGAAGCCATTGCACCGCGTTCATCTGTTTGTAAATTTCCCTTTGTTCTTCCGTTAAGTAGGACAACACCTTTTCGCTTTTTAAAAGGGTCAAAAGGGTGTCTCGGTCGGGCAATACCGTTTGCCACGGCGCCGGAGTGTGGCATCGGTCTAAGGTAAAAAGATCGTAGCAAAGCAATGCCTTCGCCGTGGGGAGCATTTCGTCGGGCAGGGTCTTGTCCAAATAGTCTGCCATGTGTTCAAAAATGCGAGGCGTGGAATGAGAAAGATAAAATTCTCCCGATGCTTCCAAGGTTTGAGAAAGCCCTCGCAAGAAGACAAACATTCCCAAGGGGAAATGGGTTGCCACGTAAGAGAGAAGATGGGTGCAAAGCCCCGAATTCCAATACCGTTCCAGCATTTTTTCCACGCCCTTCAGCACCTGAAGGTCTTGGGCAGACAGCCACGGGTTTTCCAGAATTTCGTAGGGGGGATATTGGGAAAATTTGCCGCAGTTATCTATTTGCTGTAATGCCGTTCCCTTCAGCCGCTTCAAAAATCCCAACTGCAAGCAATGGGAATTGAGGGAAAATACCTGATTGAAGGAACGTTCAAAGGACGCCAAATCCTCGTGGGGCAATCCCGCAATCAGGTCGGTGTGTACGTGACAGTTGCTTTTCGAAAGGCGGCGTACCACGTCGTACAATTTTTCCGGGTCGGTGCGTCGGGTGATGGCGGCAAGGGTCTCGGGGTTTGTGGATTGAATCCCCGCTTCCAATAAAATCATTCCCGGACGGAAGGATTCCAATAATTGCAATTCCTCTTCCCGTAACAGCCACGCCGCGACTTCAAAGTGAAAGGACGTGACGCCGTTGTCGTGGGCTTTTAAGTATTGCCAGATGGCTTTTGCCCGTGCTCGGTCAAAGTTAAAGGTTCGGTCAACGAATTTGACCAAGCGCACCTTTGCGTTCAAGAATTGCTGTAATTCTTCAAACACCTTGGGAAGCGTGCGTGCCCGAACTTTTCCTTGTACCGAAGAAAGACAGTAGATACAGGTGTAAGGACAACCGCGGCTGGATTCGTAGTACAGAATTCGTTTTTGTAAAGATTCCAATTCTCCCGCTTCATAGGGAAAGGGAAGGGCGTCTAAATTGCACACCGGCGGACGGTCGGGAAATTCCCGATAGACGCCGTCTTGCATTGTAGAAATTCCTTGACAGGAAAGGGTGAAAAAGGTTTTTCGGGGCATGGCGGATTTCGAAAGGGCTTCCATCAATTCTCCAAAGGTTTCTTCTCCTTCGCCTCGCAAGATTCCGTCCACGGCGGGATTT
>JAZSJP010000165.1:0-2955 GCA_045534395.1 Eubacteriales bacterium
ATGTCGATGTTCTTCATCTCGTTGTGGCCGCCGATGTTATACACTTCGCCCACGCGTCCCTTGTGAAGAATCAGATCAATGGCTTTGCAGTGATCTTCCACGTAGAGCCAATCGCGAACGTTCAATCCTTCTCCGTAAACGGGCAGAGGTTTATCGTTGAGAGCGTTGGCAATCATCAGAGGAATCAACTTCTCGGGGAAATGATAGGGTCCGTAGTTATTGGAACAACGAGAAATGGTAACGGGCAGACCGAAGGTGCGATGATATGCCAAAACCAACAAATCGGCACCGGCTTTGGACGAAGAATAGGGAGAAGAGGTGTGAATGGGAGTTTCTTCGGTGAAGAACAAGTCGGGACGATCCAAGGGAAGATCTCCGTACACCTCGTCGGTAGAAACCTGATGATAACGGGTAATACCGTATTTCCGGCAAGCGTCCATGAGAACCTGCGTTCCTAAAATATTGGTCTGCAAGAACACTTCGGGGTTTTCAATGGAACGGTCAACGTGACTTTCCGCGGCAAAATTGACCACGATATCGGGGTGTTCTTCTTCAAAAAGACCGTAAACGCCTTCCCGATCGCAGATATCCATCTTCACAAAGCGGAAGTTAGGATTGTCCATAACGGGGGCCAACGTGGAAAGGTTCCCCGCATAAGTCAATTTATCCAGACAGATAATGCGGTAGTCGGGGTATTTATCCAGCATGTGGAATACAAAATTGGAACCGATGAATCCGGCGCCGCCGGTAACGATAATAGTCATAATATTTCCTCCTAATCAGTGAAGTACGTCAATATATTTTCCGTCCAAAACGTCTTTCAGATACTGACCGTATTGATTCTTTTTCAGTACCTCGTAAACTTCCAGAACGTCTTCTTTCGAAATCCAACCGTTGAGATAGGCAATCTCTTCCAAACAAGCAACCTTGCGGTGCTGATGGGTCTCCACGGTCTTAACGAAATTAGTGGCTTCTACCAAGCTTTCGTGGGTGCCGGTATCCAGCCAAGTAAATCCCTGTCCCAACAATTCCACGTTGAGATCTCCCTGCTCCAGATAAATGCGATTCAGGTCGGTGATCTCCAATTCTCCTCGGGGAGAGGGCTTGAGGTTTTTGGCATATTCCACCACGCGATTGTCGTAAAAATACAAGCCGGTGACACAATAATTGCTCTTGGGATTTGCGGGTTTTTCTTCAATGGAAACGGCGCGTCCGCCGGCATCGAACTCCACGATTCCGAAGCGCTCGGGGTCGTCCACGTAATATCCGAAGACCGTCGCACCCTTTCCGGAAACGGCGTTGTCCACAGCGGCGCGCAGTCTCTTTTTCAGACCGTGACCGGCAAAAATATTATCTCCCAAAACCATGGCAACAGGATCGGAGCCGATAAAATCAGCGCCGATAATAAAGGCTTGGGCAAGTCCGTCGGGAGAAGGCTGAACGGCGTAGGACAGATTCACACCGAACTGTTTTCCGTCCCCCAAAAGATCTTGAAACCGAGGCGTGTCCTGAGGAGTGGAGATAATCAAAATATCCCGAATCCCCGCGTTCATCAAAACCGACATGGGATAATAGATCATCGGTTTATCGTAAATGGGAAGCAACTGCTTGGACGTAACCTTTGTCAGCGGATACAACCGCGTGCCGGACCCACCGGCGAGAATAATGCCTTTCATGAGTTTTACCAAATCCTTTCACTTTGTTTTAGTGGATAAATTTATCGATGATTGTCGAAAAACGCCCATCGCACAACAATAACACATGATCCCGACAGAAGAATTCATGCAGGGGGTAAAATAGGAATAAACGACAAAGCCTAATATGACAGACAACCAAATGCCCAACAAACAAAACTCATCATTTTTGATTCGAAATTGCTTTATCAAATCCCATATCATTAAAGCCACTGGACCAAGATACAAAAGCAAACCAATCAATCCTGTCTTAGAACACAAGTCCAAGAAAAAATACTCATTGAGTCCATCGGGTCTAGAAGGAATTGCAGAACCAAGACCCAATCCCCAAATAGGTGAACGACCGATATTGGTCATAAGATCGTTTACCGTACGGGTTCGAAGGTCATCAGACATAATGGTAATAGAGAGAAGACCGTCCATTTCTTCCAACATCACGTCAGTATCTGTTTTTTCCGATGTTGCATCAGTGTCCGTCATGTCGGAATTGTCAGGATCACCGGGTGTATTTATACCATCTTGCGGCGATCCGGAAATACCGGTACCCACGAAAACTCGACTCATACCGTATTGAAAATAATTTGTTCCGGTACAAATTTGAAAGACAGCGATAATTACAAAGAAAATCGCTACACTGCTGCACAAATGGGCGATCAGCCTTTTTTTACCGGTAGAATCTGTACGAAAAAAACAAGATAACACCGTACCGATAGCGGTAACTCCGGCAGCCAAGTAAACGGAACGAGTATAAGAGAGCCAGATGGCAAAAAGGCACACCGCGGTAATCAGAACATACACATATTTTTTCCAAACCGTTCGTTCTTTTACCTGATAATGGACGGAGACTGCACATCCAAACAACAAGCAAACCAAACTTAAAAAGTTTATCCGAACATTCGTAGAGGAAACAACAAAAGAAACGTAGAAGAAATGCTTTTCAAAAGCATCCGCAGAATAGGACATCAGACTGTCGGGTGACAATAAGTACCATATAATGCAAAAAATATGGATCATTCCCATCACCGCGGAGGAATACATCATCACTTTAGAAAGAATCTCCACACGGTGTTTTGTTCGAAGCAAGCACATGGAAACAGGAAACAGTGCAAAGTAGAGAAAACCTTTTACATCCGTAAGAATCAGATTCATAGCATTATGGTTTTTGATTCCCAAAAAAGTAGAAAAAATCACCCAAACACAAAAGCCGCCGAGGATCCACGTATACTTGTTCTTAATTAGATAAGAAAAATTTTCCAAGATA
>JAZSJP010000126.1:0-3118 GCA_045534395.1 Eubacteriales bacterium
ATGGTAATACCGCGTTCTCTTTCTTCGGGAGCCTTATCGATCATGTCGTAAGCTTCGAACTGAGCTTTGCCGCTCAGAGAGAGGTACTTGGTGATCGCAGCGGTGAGGGTGGTCTTACCATGGTCAACGTGACCGTTGGTACCAATGTTTACGTGGGGTTTAGTTCTTTCGAATTTTGCCTTTGCCATTGTAAAAGCCTCCTTAATAAAGCAATGTTTTTTATTTTGTGGATTGAATCTCAATCCTTAGTTTTTGGTTCTGCCTGCAATGATGGTTTCCATAATGCTCTTGGGAACTTCAGCGTAGTGGCTGGGTTCCATGCTGTACTGACCGCGGCCCTGAGTCTTGGAACGCAAGTCGGTAGCATAGCCGAACATATCGGACAGGGGAACGTGAGCAGTGATCTGCTCGGTACCGTTCATGGACTCCATACCTTGGATCTGACCGCGGCGGGAGTTCAAGTCACCGATAACGTCGCCCATGTATTCGGAAGGAACCACGGCAACAACCTTCATGATAGGTTCGGTGATAACGGGGTTGGCTTTCCGAGCGGCTTCCTTGAATGCCATAGAACCGGCAATCTTAAATGCCATTTCGGAGGAGTCAACTTCGTGATAAGATCCGTCGTACAGAGTGACTTTACAGTCAACCATGGGATAGCCGGCGAGAACACCGGACTTCATGGCGCCCTGAATACCCTGATTGACGGGTTCGATGAATTCCTTGGGAATGGATCCGCCGGTGACGGAGTTAATAAATTCATACCCCTTACCCGATTCGTTGGGTTCGAGAATGATCTTAACGTGACCGTACTGACCGGAACCACCGGACTGACGCTTATACTTGCATTCATGGTCGACCTTGCCGCGAATGGTTTCACGGTAAGCAACTTGGGGTTTACCAACGGTTGCTTCTACCTTGAATTCACGCAACAAGCGGTCTACGATGATTTCCAAGTGCAACTCACCCATACCGGCGATGATGGTCTGACCGGTTTCTTCGTCGGTATTGGTGCGGAAGGTGGGATCTTCTTCTGCCAATTTGGCAAGAGCGATACCCATCTTTTCCTGACCGGCTTTGGTCTTGGGCTCGATAGCAACGCGGATAACGGGTTCGGGGAATTCCATGGACTCCAGAATAACGGGAGCCTTGGGATCACACAGAGTGTCACCGGTGGTGGTGTTCTTCAAACCGACGGCGGCACAGATATCACCCGTCCAGACTTCTTCGATGTCTTCCCGATGATTTGCGTGCATCTTCAGGATACGACCGAAGCGCTCCTGCTTATCCTTGGTGGAGTTCAGCAAGGTAGAGCCAGCGGAAATGTGTCCGGAATAAACGCGGAAGAAGCAGATACGACCAACATAGGGGTCGGTTGCGATCTTGAACGCCAAGGAAGAGAAGGGTTCGTCATCGGAAGCGTGACGGCAGGTCTCTTCACCGGTGTCAACGTCCACGCCGTCGATGGCGGGGATGTCGAGGGGAGAGGGCATAAAGTCCACGATAGCATCCAGAAGCTTCTGAACACCCTTGTTACGGTAAGAAGTACCGCAGCAAACGGGAACCATAGTGTTGGCGATGGTAGCCTTACGAATACCCTTCTTGATATCTTCGATGGAAAGATCGCCTTCTTCCAGGTATTTTTCCATCAATTCTTCGTCTTCGGAAGCAACGGATTCCAGCAATTCTGCACGGTATTCTTCGGCTTTGTCTGCCATATCCGCGGGAATGTCGGTCACTTCGATATCCTGACCGAGGTTATCCTTATAGATATAAGCCTTCATTTCGACCAAGTCGATCAAGCCGATGAAGTTTTCTTCAGCGCCGATGGGCAGCTGAATGGGAACTGCGTTACACTTCAGACGTTCTTTCATCATGGAAACGACGCGATAGAAATCGGCGCCCATGATGTCCATCTTGTTAACGTAAGCCATACGGGGAAAGTGATATTTATCAGCTTGTCTCCATACGGTTTCGGACTGGGGTTCAACCCCGCCCTTAGCGCAAAGAACGGTCACGGAACCGTCCAGAACGCGGAGAGAACGTTCAACTTCAACGGTGAAGTCAACGTGTCCCGGGGTATCGATCACGTTGATCTGATGATCTTTCCAGAACGCGGTAGTTGCCGCAGACGTGATGGTGATACCTCTTTCCTGCTCTTGCTCCATCCAGTCCATGGTGGCGGTACCGTCGTGGGTTTCGCCGATCTTATGGGTCCGTCCGGTGTAGAACAGAAGGCGTTCGGTGGTGGTGGTTTTACCGGCGTCGATATGCGCCATAATACCGATGTTACGGTACATATTCAGCGGATGCTGTCTGGCCATAATAACTCCTTCCTACCTTACCATCTGAAATGTGCAAAAGCCTTGTTGGCTTCAGCCATCTTATGAGTATCGTCTTTCTTCTTGACGGCGCCGCCCATACCGTTCATCGCGTCGATAATTTCGTTGGCAAGGCGTTCCTTCATGGTTTTTTCGCTGCGGGCACGAGCATAAGCAGTCAGCCAACGCAGACCGAGGGTGAGGCGTCTTTCGGGACGAACCTCAATGGGAACCTGGTAGTTGGAACCGCCGACACGGCGAGCCTTAACTTCCAGCTGGGGCATGATGTTGTCCATCGCGGCTTGATAAGCCTCCAGGGCATCTTTGCCGGTTTTTTCTTTTACGATGTCAAATGCGTCGTAAACGATTTTTTGAGCGACGCCCTTCTTCCCGTCGTACATTACGGAGTTGACCAGTCGGGTGACCAGTTTGCTCCCGTAAATAGGATCGGGCAGGACATCTCTTTTGGAAATGGAACCTCTTCTAGGCACTTAACTTCCCTCCTTCATTATAATCAATGATTTCATAGGTACTCGAAGGCATTGCAGCCTCCGTTAGCGCTTCGCATAAATTCACTGAATTCAATGAAGCATCTAACTATACTTTTTTTATGCGGCCTTCTTGCCGCAGTGCAAATTCTGCACAGATGGCACATTCAATTCAATGAACTTATGCCTTTTTCGCCTTGGGTCTCTTGGCACCGTACTTGGAACGAGCCTGCATACGGTTGGCAACGCCTTGGGCATCCAACGTACCGCGGATAATGTGGTAACGGACACCGGGCAGGTCACGGACAC
>JAZSJP010000099.1:0-8328 GCA_045534395.1 Eubacteriales bacterium
TGTAAAGTATCAGGTGCCACCGATTCGGTGGCACCTGATATTTTTGCCAAGATTCTTTTTAATTCATTTGCTCTCGAATCACCGCGTTTCCCAGGAGACGAAAAAAGTCTAAAAAAAGTGAAGCGTATTTTTTATATTGTAAAATCCTATTAACAGATATAATTTGTATAACTAACGGTTTTTCAAAATTATTTCCTGTAAAATATAAATTTTCACGAATAATTTCAATAATTTGTTCTATGACAAGACGGTTGCAATCCATTGAATCTCGAAATAAATATAGTTTGTTCAACAATTTTCGAGAAGATGAGGATAAGTACAACAAGTAACAGGCAATATCAATTAAAAAGATATCACACATCTTCATATTTTTACCTAATGACACAGCGGCGTTGTCACACGAAGCACAATATGAGTACAACTCATTAAAGCGCGCCTCTAAGCATTCAAACTCTCCAATATCCATCTAAATTCGCCTCATTTAATATACTTTACACTATTTTATCACGATTTGAGATAAAAGTCAATATCTCGATTCAAGATTTGGTATAATGAAGGAAAACTATGAGAGGTGTTTTCCATGCGATTAAAGGATTTGAGAGAAGACCGGGATTTGACACAACAACAAATTGCAGAATTTTTGCACGTCAAACAAAATACCTATTCGCAATATGAAACCGGTGCGCATCAATTACCGGTAGACGTGTTGATTGGTTTGGCAGAATTTTACAACGTTTCCACCGACTATATTTTAGGATTGACCGATATAAAAACGCCATATAAAAAATGACTTGAGACAATGTATCTCAAGTCATTTTTATTATTGATTTCAGTGAACTTCATATCCGCTGAATTTTTCATCCAACTGTCGGGGCAGTGTTTTTTGTGTCAAAAGACTGACGATGGGAACCAAGACGAGTCCGCCGAGCATGGCAAACACGCCGGAATAGAGGGAGTTTTTAAAGACAAATTCCAACACGGGAATTCCTTTGACCGAAAACCAACCCATGCTGATGCACAATTGCACCAATTCCAAACCGACGCCGAAGACGAAAGACGTGGCAACGGCGGCTTTGGTGGTCTTTTTCCAATAGAGACCGTACAGGAAGGGCGCCAAAAAGGCACCTGCCAAAGCGCCCCAAGAGACGCCCATCATCTGCGCGATAAATACGGAATCTGCCCACAGGGAATCTTTCAAAATGGCAATCACCGCAGATACGGCGACAAAGAACACAATAAACAGGCGAAGGATCAACACGCTCTTTTTGTCGCTGACGGCTTTTTTCTTTTCCATGACGGGACGAACAACGTCCAAGGTCAATGTGGAAGAAGAGGTCAACACCAAAGAAGACAGGGTGGACATGGAAGCAGACAACACCAACACGATAATCAGGGCAATGATGACGGGGGCAAGGTCGGAGAGCATGGTGGGAACGACTTTATCGAACAACACGTTATTTTCCGTGATATATCCGCTTTCCGTCATTTCTTTAAAATAAAGCTTACCGAAGCCGCCGAGAAAATAGCAGCCGCCCGCCACGATCACGGCAAACATCGTGGAAATGATCGTGCCCTTTTTAATGGAATCTTCGTCTTTGATGGAATAAAATTTACCCACCATTTGAGGAAGTCCCCAAGTTCCCAAAGACGTGAGCATGACAACGAAGAAGAGAAACACGGGATTGGGTCCGAAGAGGGAAACGTATTCCGCACCTGCGTGTTCGCTTTCTTTCAAAGCGTTGACGGCGGCGGTAAATCCTCCGTTGCGGGAAAGAACCGCAAAAACCACCGCAACAATCCCCACCAGCATAATGATTCCCTGAATGAAATCATTGATGGCAGTCGCCATGTAACCGCCGAAAATAACGTAAACACCCGTCAGGACTGCCATCATCAAAACGACCGCCCAATAGGGAATGGAGAAAACGTTGTTAAACAAGGAAGAAAGACCGTTATACAACGACGCGGTATAGGGAATGAGAAAGACGAAAACGATGATAGACGCGACAATTTTCAACGCCTTGGAATCGTAGCGTTTTTCAAAGAAATCAGGCATGGTTTTGGACCCGAGGTGTTGGGTCATCAGACGAGTACGACGCCCCAAAATGACCCAAGCAAGAAGGGAACCGAGAAAAGCGTTTCCTAAGCCGATCCAGGTGGAAGAAAGGCCGAAATTCCAACCGAACTGCCCGGCATATCCTACGAAGATCACGGCAGAAAAATACGAGGTTCCGAAAGCAAACGCCGTCAGCCAGGGGCCGACGGATCGACCGCCCAAAATAAAACCGTCAACGCTCTTGGAATGTTTGCGGCAGGCTACCCCGACTCCGATCATCAGAGCAAAGAAAATAATCAGCATGGGGACGGAGATCCACGTCACCGCGGGAACCGATCCCAACAAAACCGAGCAAGAAATCATTTTTAAAGCGACCTTTCTGGAAAAATATACATTTTTCGCCTACATTTACAGGCATTTTACCATAAAATGTGCTGTTTGTCAAGAGAAAATGTAACTTTTTGCAATTTTTTTTAAAAAGGAGTTGACAAAAGTCCCTGAAAGTGTTAATATATACATATTATTTAATATATTTTATAATAAGGACCGTGAAACATGACCATTCTTCATCTGCTCGAACGTAATGCAAAAGAATTTGCCCAGGATACAGCGTTGATCGAAATCAATCCCGAACAACCCGAAACCCGAAAGCTGACCTGGCATGAATACGAATTGGTGGAACCTACCCATCGTCACCGCCATTACCGTCGGGAGATCACTTGGGCGGTCTTCAATGAAAAAGCCAACCGTTTGGCGAATATGTTACAGCAAAACGGCATCGGAAAAGGGAAAAAGGTTGCCATTCTTTTGATGAACTGCATTGATTGGCTTCCCATCTACTTTGGAATTCTCAAAACCGGCGCCCTTGCCGTTCCGCTGAATTTCCGCTACTCCGCAGACGAGATCGACTACTGCCTCTCCCTTGCCCAAGCAGACGTTCTGATCTTCGGTCCTGAATTTATCGGACGCGTGGAATCCGTGGCGGAAAAAATTTCTCAAACCTGTACCCTCATTTATTTGGGAACCGGCTGTCCCGCCTTTGCGGACGATTTCAACGATCTGATTTCCGAATGCTCGGGAACCTTTCCCGAATGCACCCTGGAAGAATCCGACGATGCCGCCATTTATTTCTCTTCCGGCACCACAGGATTCCCCAAGGCAATCTTACATAATCACGAAAGTTTAATTCATTCCTGTCGCGTAGAACAGAATCACCATCAGCAGACCAAAGACGATTGCTTCCTTTGTATCCCCCCTCTGTATCACACGGGAGCGAAGATGCACTGGTTCGGCAGTTTGCTCAGCGGGTCGAAGGCGGTCATTCTGAAAGGTGCCGGGGCAAAAACCATTTTGGAAGCGGCACATCAAGAACAATGCTCCATCGTATGGCTTTTGGTGCCTTGGGCACAGGACATTCTCAACGCCATTGAGCGGGGAGAGATCGACCTGACGAAATACGACTTCTCCCGTTGGAGATTGATGCATATCGGCGCACAACCCGTTCCCCAATCCCTGGTTCGTCGCTGGCTGGAAATTTTCCCCAATCAAAAATACGATACCAACTACGGGCTTTCCGAATCCATCGGACCCGGTGCTGTTCATTTAGGCATGGAAAACGTAGAAAAGGTGGGTGCCATCGGGATTCCCGGATACGGCTGGGAAGTTAAGATCGTAACCCCCGAAGGCAGCGACGTTGCAGACGGAGAGGTCGGTGAACTTTGTCTGAAGGGACCCGGAGTTATGACCTGTTATTACCGCGACGAGAAAGCCACCGCCGAAACCCTGAAAGACGGCTGGTTGTACACGGGTGATATGGCAATGAAAGACCCCGACGGGTTTATCTATTTGGTCGACCGTAAAAAAGACGTTATTATTACAGGGGGCGAAAACCTGTATCCCGTACAGATTGAAAACTTTCTTGCAGCGCACCCCAAGATCTCCGACGTTGCGGTCATCGGCTTGCCCGATACCCGCTTAGGGGAAATTGCCGCAGCGATCATTCAGATCAAAGAGGGTATGGAGTGTACGGAAGAAGAAATCAATCAATTCTGCATGGAACTTCCCCGATACAAGCGCCCCAGAAAGATCATCTTTGCACAGGTTCCCCGCAACCCCACGGGAAAGATCGAAAAACCCAAACTGCGCAAACTTTACGGTTCCGACCGATTGGTTGCAACACAAAACAAAGCATAAGTACAGGAAAGGAATCGGTTTCTATGAAAAAACTTCTCATCGGAAATCAAGCCGTAGCAGAAGGATTGCACGACGGCGGACTTGGCGTCGTCTCCAGCTATCCGGGAACCCCCTCTACGGAAATCACCGAATTTTTATCCAAATTTGACGATATTCACAGTGAATGGGCACCCAACGAAAAGGTTGCGGCAGAAGTAGCCTTCGGCGCATCTCTTGCCGGCGCCCGTTCCGCTTGTGCTATGAAACACGTAGGGCTGAACGTTGCCGCAGACCCCCTCTTTACCCTGTCCTATACGGGAGTAAACGGCGGTATGGTCATCTGCGTTGCCGACGATCCCGCCATGCACTCGTCCCAAAACGAGCAGGATTCCCGCCACTACGCCATTGCGGCAAAGGTTCCCATGCTGGAGCCTTCCGATTCTCAGGAGGCTTACACCTTTGCAAAAACCGCCTTTGAATTGTCCGAAACCTTTGACACCCCCGTATTGCTCCGCATCTGCACCAGAATTGCCCATAGCCAATCCTTGGTACAAGCCGACGAAAAGATCCCCGCCGTCAAGAAGGACTACGTCAAAAACGGCGCAAAATACATTATGATGCCCGGCAACGCCATTCAACGGCACCCCATCGTGGAAGCCAGAACCGAATCTCTTCGGGAAATGGCGGAAAATTGCATTTATAACACCGTAGAAATGAATTCCGACGAAATCGGAATCATCACCTCGGGTTGCTCTTATTTGTACGTAAAAGAAGTTTTGGGAGATACGGCAAGCATTCTGAAGATCGGTATGCCTCATCCCCTGCCCGTTCAACTGATTAAAGACTTTGCTTCCAAAGTGAAAAAACTCTACGTCATTGAAGAGTTGGATCCCATCATCGAAACCCACGTCCGTTCTTTGGGAATTGAAGTCATCGGAAAAGATTTGTTCTCTCCTTTGGGAGAATTTTCTCAAAAGACCATTGCTCAAGCCTTCGGTCTTCCCGCAAAAGAATGCGTCTCCGCCGACTCCCCCATTCCCAACCGTCCTCCCATGATGTGTGCCGGTTGTCCTCACCGGGGAATGTTCTACACCCTTGCCCGAAACAAGATCACCGTGCTGGGTGATATCGGTTGTTATACCTTGGGTGCCGTCCCTCCCCTTTCTGCTTTGGACTCCACCCTGTGCATGGGCGCTTCTATTTCGGGGCTTCACGGATTTAACGCCGCCGACAAAACTGCGGAAGGAAGATCCGTTGCCGTCATCGGAGACTCCACCTTTATGCATTCGGGTATGACGGGTCTTGTAAACGTTGCCTACAACGGAACCAACTCCACCACCATCATTCTGGACAACTCCATCACGGGAATGACGGGTCATCAGCAGAATCCTACCACGGGATACAACATCAAAGGAGACCCCGCCGCAAAGGTCGATTTGGAAGCTTTGTGCAAAGCCTTGGGAATCCAAAGGGTTCGCGTGGTCGATCCTTACGATCTGAAAGCCTGTGAAAGCGCAGTCAAAGAAGAACTTACCGCAGAAGAACCCTCGGTCATCATTTCCCGACGTCCCTGCGTCCTTCTGAAGAGCGTTAAACCCAAGGCACCCTTAACGGTAGATGCCGACAAATGTAAATCTTGCAAACGCTGTATGGGATTGGGTTGCCCCGCCATCAGCATGAAAAACGGAAAAGCCAAGATCGATGCAACCCTGTGCGTCGGTTGCGGCGTGTGCAATCAACTCTGCGCCTTTGATGCCATTACGGAAGAAGGAGGTACGGCGAAATGAAAACCACAAACGTTATGATCGTCGGTGTCGGCGGACAGGGAAGTCTGCTCGCCTCTAAGTTAATGGGGAATCTCCTTGTAGGAGAAGGATTCGACGTCAAGGTCAGCGAAGTTCACGGCATGAGCCAACGGGGCGGTTCCGTCGTCACCTACGTCCGATTTGGAGAAAAGGTTTATTCCCCCATCATCACCGACGGAGAAGCGGATCTGATCATCTCCTTTGAAAAGTTAGAGGCGGCGCGTTACGCCCGTTATCTGAAAAAGGACGGCAGAATCGTAGTCAACACCCAACAGATCGATCCCATGCCCGTTATCATCGGAGCCGCGCAATACCCCGACAACGTTTTAGAAGAACTTGCCCAAAAAGGATTGACGATTGAAGCCTTAGACGCCCTTTCTTTGGCAGAACAGGCAGGCTCCGCAAAAGCCGTCAATATCGTTCTTTTGGGACGCGTGGCACGGAATATGGAGATCCCTTACCACCGCTGGATCTCCGCCATTGAAACCACCGTTGCCCCCAAATTCGTAGAAATGAACAAAAAAGCCTTTGATTTAGGCTATCATTCATAAAAGCAAAAGAGGAAATTTATATGGCTCAGCGCTATTACCAAAAAGAAATTGAGACCATGTCCGTGGACGAACTGAAAAAACTTCAGTCGGAAAAGCTGGTCAAACAGGTCAAGCACGTTTACGAAAACGTTCCCTACTACAAAAATTTAATGGACGAAAAAGGCGTCACTCCCGACGATATTCACGGAATTGAAGATCTACACAAACTTCCCTTCCTGACCAAAGCGGATCTTCGGGACGCCTATCCCTACGGATTGTTGGCAAAACCCTTGAAAGATTGCGTCCGAATCCAATCCACCTCCGGAACCACGGGTCGCCGCGTCGTGGCGTTTTACACCCAAAATGACGTGGATTTGTGGGAAGATTGCTGCGCCCGCGCCATCGTCGCCGCAGGAGGAACCGACGAAGACGTTTGTCAGGTGGCATACGGCTACGGACTGTTCACCGGCGGACCCGGTCTCAACGGTGGATCTCATAAAGTAGGATGTCTGACCCTTCCCATGTCTTCGGGAAACACCGAGCGTCAGATTCAATTCATGAACGATTTGAAATCCACCATTCTTTGTTGCACCCCCTCTTACGCCGCATACATCGGGGAAACCGTCAAAGAAATGGGACTGAAACCCGAAGATCTCTCCCTGAAAGCCGGAATTTTCGGTGCAGAACCCTGGACGGAAGAAATGCGCCGTCAAATCGAAGCCGCCTTAGGCATTAAGGCATACGATATTTACGGATTGACCGAAACGTCGGGCCCCGGCGTCTCCTTTGAATGTGAAGAACAAACGGGAATGCACATCAACGAAGACCACTTCTTGGCGGAAATTATTGACCCCGATACGGGAGAAGTTCTTCCCGAAGGAAGCAAGGGTGAGTTGGTCTTCACCTCTTTGGACAAAGAAGCCTTCCCCCTGCTCCGTTACCGCACCCGAGATATTTGCGTCTTGACCCGCAAGCCCTGTTCCTGTGGCAGAACCTTCATCAAAATGGCAAAACCCATGGGACGCACCGACGATATGCTCATCATCCGCGGGGTCAACGTCTTCCCCAGCCAGATCGAAACGGTTCTCTTAAACGAAGGATATCAACCCAATTATCAGATCATCGTGGATCGTATCAACAACACCGATACCTTTGATATCAACGTGGAAATGAACCCCGATCAATTTACCGACACCGTCAGCGGCGTGACCGAACAGGAAAAAGCCTTGGCAAACGCCATGAAGACCATGCTGGGCATCAATCCCAGAATTCACTTGGTCTCCCCCAAATCCATCGTTCGCAGCGAAGGAAAAGCCGTTCGCGTCATCGACAAGAGAAAACTCATCTGAAAGGAGCGAAAAATATGTCTTTAAAACAATTAACCGTTTTTGTGGAAAACACCCAAGGAGCTTTGGCGTCTATCACCAATACCCTTGCCCAACACAACGTTAACATTCGTGCCCTTTCCATCGCAGACACCCGAGATTTCGGAATTCTTCGCCTCATTGTCAACGACACGCAAACCGCTTACAAAACCTTGACTGACGAAGGGCATCTGCTGAACCTTACCGACGTCGTGGGAGTGAAGATCGGCGATCAACCGGGAAAACTCTCCAAAGCGCTCAACGTTTTGGATCAAGCGGAGATCAATAGGGGATACCTCTACGCCTTCATGACCCGCACGGAAAAACACGCTTACGTCGCATTTCACGTCGGGGACAACGAAGCCACAGAAAAAGCCTTGGAAGACGCCGGCTTCCACCTC
>JAZSJP010000063.1:0-3107 GCA_045534395.1 Eubacteriales bacterium
CACGGCGGGGTTCCTTTATAAAAATAATACCGACACAAGAATTGTGTCGGCACTTGCTTTCCTTTGCGGTGCTTTTTCCCTCTTTATTATGCAAACATTCCTGTAAGCCGGGTTCTGTGTTATGCGATCATCTATCTCGAATCTGCGTTGCCGCAGATCTCCAGCTGCCTCTGTACCCCGGACGGGAGACCTAAGGGGTCACATCACGGCATTGCTCCGAATAAGGTTTACACAGCGAGCGGTGTTACCATCGCTCCGGTGAGCTCTTACCTCGCCTTTTCACCCTTACCTTGCGGCGGTTTTTTTCTGTTGCACTGTCTCGGAAGTCACCTTCGGCGGACGTTATCCGTTATCCTTTCCCGTGGGAGCCCGGACTTTCCTCAGGCATCGCCTTTCGTTTGATGCCCGCGATCGCTCAGAATGTTTACATAACAAAGAGGAAAAAAGAATGCAAAATGCAAAATTGGGTTGATTTGTTTTTACTTTTCAATCGTCAAAGCGGTGGTTGGGGTTCCAAGTCTTTTTCTGCTTCGGTTGTTCCTTTCCGGTTTTGATGCGGTGTTCTTTGATTTTGCCCTTAACAAAATTCTTCAGGTTGGTAAGACACAAGAGAACGCCGATTGCCAAGATCAGAGGCCCGATTGCAAACAAAATGGGAGCACTCATTTTGATTCCGATAAAAATGCACACGCCCATAATGATAGTGGTGAAGGACAGAACCAAAATCGTTCCGGAAGTCAGGTCGGAGCCGTGCAGATCTTCGTTGGGCAATCTTGCCATAAAAGCCCCCTCTTTCTTTGAAAAATACGGTTTTTGTTCACAACAGAGAAAATGGCAACGCCATTCCATTGTTTTGTGAGCACTTTTCACAAAAATGGATTTTTCTTCCGAAAAAACGCCTCAAGACCTTGACAAATCCTTGCATTTGTGATAAAATTATATATTGCCATAATAGGAAAATGGGAGTATGTCCGTTTTTTGGACGGGGCACGAAAAAAACGTGATAACCACGCGGTTTTTCCTGTGTTTTACCCCCTCCCGTTTTACGGCAAACACACAACTGCGGTTTTTTTACTGCGCCCTATTATAGCACAAAATTGAGAAAAAATCAAGAGTCAAAATTCTGGAATGGAGATGATCGTTGATGTTGGACCCCAAAGAAGTCGGCGCATTCTACGAAAATTTCGGGAAAAGCGAACGCGTAAACTTCGGTAAGCCCAGTCAAAAGTACGAACTTCCCAACCTGATTAACGTCCAGTTGGATTCCTACCGCTGGTTTGTTGAGGAAGGTATGAAGTCGGTGCTGAAAGATTCTTCGAACATTATAGACCACACCGGGGTAATCCGTTTGGATTACGTGGACTATAAGATCGACGAAAAGCCCAAGTATACCATTGAGGAGTGCCGGGAACGGGACGTTACTTACGCCTCCCCCTTGCACGTTACCTGTCGGTTGACCAACAATCAGACGGGCGAAATCCAAGAGCAAAATATTTTCTTCGGTGATTTCCCCCTGATGACCGAGACCGGTACTTTCGTAATCAACGGTGCGGAACGCGTTGTCGTTTCTCAGTTGGTTCGTTCTCCCGGTATCTATTTCACCTTGGAGACCGATAAAATCGGACACAAACTGTTTGCGGGTACCGTTATGCCCAACCGCGGACCTTGGGTGGAATATGAAACCGACGCCAACAACGTACTTTACGTCCGCGTGGATAAGGGTAAGAAATTCCCCGTTACCACGTTGATTCGCGCTTTCGGCATCGAAACCGATGAGCAGATTAAGGAAACCTTCGGGGAAGATGCCAGCATTCTGGCAACCTTGGAGAAAGACGTTTCCCACAACCGTGCCACCGCTTTGGTGGAGCTGTATAAAAAGCTCCGTCCCGGCGAACCCGCTACGGTGGAATCTGCCATTGCCCACATCGACAATCTCTTCTTTAATGAACGTACCTACGACCTGACCCGTGTCGGTCGCTACAAATATAATAAGAAGGTAGCTCTGTCCGGCAGAATTGTCGGTCACGAGTTGTCTCGCCCCGTGGTTGCGCCTCTTACCGGTGAGGTCATCGCGGAAATCGGCACCGTAGTTTCTTCTGCTCTTGCCAAAGAGATCGAAGCTTCCGGTGTCTATGAAGTCTACCTGAAGCTCAACGATGAGACCGAACTTCGCGTCTTCTCCAACGGCATGGTGGACATGAAGAATTTCGTCTCCTTCGATCCTTTGAAGGCGGGCGTTAACGAATGGGTTAAATTCTCCGTCCTTCAGGAAATTCTGGAAAAATGCGGCGACGAAGAGGCTGCTCTTGTGGAAGAGTGCCGCGCTCGTCTTGCGGAATTGATTCCCTTGACCATTTGCAACGAAGATATTTTTGCCTCGGTCAACTATTTCGTCGGCCTTCAATACGGAATCGGCTCCATTGACGATATCGACCATTTGGGCAACCGCCGGATTCGCTCTGTCGGTGAATTGCTGCAGAATCAGATGCGCATCGGCTTTGCCCGTATGGAACGCTCCGTCCGGGAAAAGATGAATATGCAGAACACGGAAGTGGTAACTCCTCAAAATCTGTTGAATACCCGCCCCGTATCTGCGGCGATCCGTGAATTCTTCGGATCTTCCCCCTTGTCTCAGTTTATGGATCAGACCAATCCTCTGGCGGAACTGACCCATAAACGTCGTCTTTCTGCCCTCGGACCCGGCGGTTTGACCCGCGACCGTGCCGGCATGGAAGTCCGTGACGTTCACTACACTCACTACGGCCGTATGTGTCCCGTGGAAACCCCCGAAGGACCCAACATCGGTCTGATTTCCTATCTTTCTACCTACGCCCGTATTAACGAGTACGGCTTCATTGAAGCTCCCTACCGTCCCGTCAACAAGGAAACCGGTGTGGTGGAAGATAACGTGGTCTACATGACTGCCGATTTTGAAGACGGCTTTATCGTTGCTCAGGCAAACGAACCTCTCGACGAGGAAGGTCGCTTTGTCAACAAGCGGGTTGCCGCCCGTTTGAGAGACGCCATTCTGGAAGTGGAACGGGAAAAGGTTGACTATATGGACGTCACCCCCCGCATGCTGGTTTCCATTGCAACGGCAATGATTC
>JAZSJP010000030.1:0-3045 GCA_045534395.1 Eubacteriales bacterium
TGCAATCCCCCAAGATGTACCCCCGCAGAATGTTTTGGCGATGTTGGACCGTTTTCAAGAACTAACCTGCTGACCGCGAAAAGGAGAATTTATCATGGAAACTCAAAATCAAATCCGCCCCTTTTCCCTATCCGAAGTTACCTTGACAGATGGCTTGTTTCAACAACTAACCCAAGTGAACGCCGATGTGATTCACTCTATTTCCGCAGACACCATCCTCTATGCCTTCCGCTACAACGCCAACACCAATTACGGAGCAACATTGGACCTTCCGGGGGAAGCCTTCGGCGGCTGGTCGGCACCGGGGCACGTTTACGCGGGACATTTTGAAGGGCATTTCATGTCTGCCGCAGCGATGCTTTACACCCAAACCAAGGAGAATTCTTTGCGGAAAAAACTTGTCGCCATTGTCGATGGGTTGGAAGAAGTCCAAAATCTTCTGTATTCCGGCTCGGAATATCAAAAACCCGGATACTTGTCCGGATTTTCAGAGGAACGGTTTAACGTATTGGAATCCGGCTCGAAATGTAAAGTTCCTTGGTATATGATCCACAAAATCATGCAAGGGCTTTTGGATATCTACAAATACACAGGGTACGAAAAGGCACTTCTTCTCGTCACCAAAATGGCGGATTGGGCGGATTGGCGCACCGGACGGTTCACTTATGAAGAAATGCAGAAAATTCTTACCACCGATGAATACGGCGGTATGCAGGACGTCTTGGTCGATCTTTGTGTTGTCACCGGAAATTCCAAATATTATGAACTTTCCAACCGCTTCGTTCAGCGGGAATCTCTTTTGGACGGCTTGTACAAAGGAAACGATAACCTGACCGGAATTCACGCCAACACGTATCTTGCTAAAATTGTCGGTTGCGTTACCGCATATAATTACACCGGGGAAGAATTCTACAAAATCGTCACGAAGAATTTTTGGGATCGGGTCTTAGACGGCAGAACCTACGTAACCGGCGGGAACAGTCAAGAAGAACTGTTCACTGAACCCCATAAAATCTCAAAATTTCTTACCGGAAAAACCTGCGAAACCTGCAACGTTTACAATATGCTGAAACTGACACGGGCACTTTTTTGTTGGACCGGAAGTGAGAAATACGCCGACTATTACGAAACCGCCCTTTTCAACCAAATTTTGGGGAGCATGGACGCTGCCAACGGAAATAAAACCTATTATCAGTTTATGGCACCGGGTTCGATGAAGGAATTCAACTCCAATCAAGACGGAAATTTCTGTTGTAACGGAAGCGGGTTGGAATCCTTTGTCAAATTGCAAGACAGTATTTATTTCCATTCCGACGATACGGTTATGGTCAATCTGTTTGTTAATTCCAAACTTCATTGGAACGAAAAACAATTCGCATTAAAACAGTCTGTCTCCTTCCCGGAAGAAACCTGTTTGAAGATCGAAGCCCCCGGAAACGAAGAAATTATACTGAAAATCCGCATTCCTCGGTGGTCGTTGGGTGGAATTACCCTTACGATCAACAGCACAAATCCCATAGAACGAGAAGATAAAGACGGATACGTAATTCTAAATGGAAAATGGACAAAAGGCGACATTATTACGGTGCGAATGAATCCAAATTTCGCTGTCGTTTCCACGTCCGACGACCCGAATGTCCTTTCGCTCACCTACGGTCCTTTGGTTTTAGCGGGAATTGATTCGGGGAAAGACGGAATTTTACCGATAAAAAAGGAAGAAATTTTACAGAACCTCACGTGGGATTCGGCTTCTTTCATCGCAACCCTTCAAACCCAAAGGGGAGAAAAAATATCCCTTCTTCCCTACTATAAAATCCAACAGGAACCCCACACAGTCTACTGGACTCTTGCCATATAAAAACCTCTGACAAACAGTAAAGTTTTCAGACGGTTCGAGGTCGCACATATGTGCGACCTCTCTTTGTATACAGAAATAGACAGCCGCACGTGAGCGGCATGCTGAGATAGTAATGCTGTGCAAAATTTCAGAACCCCTTCCAGGGCTTTGCAAACATTTCACTATAACCGAAGGATAACACTTCCCATACAATATAGAGGGTGATTATATGGAACAAATCCCTTACGACCGCATTTCGGCGGTGGAATACGGGCGGAAATGGGCGATGGATCGGAATCCGAGGTATTACGACTTTGAGCATATCGGCGGAGATTGCACAAATTTTATTTCTCAGTGTTTATATGCGGGGAGCGGCGTTATGAATTTTACCCCCGTCACGGGGTGGTATTATCGCTCGTTGTCAGACCGTGCGCCGGCGTGGAGCAGTGTGGAATATCTCTACACATTTTTAACTGAAAATCACAGTGCGGGACCGTCGGCGCGTTTGACATCAAAAGAAAAAATCCTACCGGGAGATTTGATTCAATTAGGGAGACGGGACGGTCGCTTTTATCACACGTTGCTCGTCACCGAAATCTCACCGCAAATCTTAGTCTGCGCCCACAGTTACGACGCTTTGGATCGCCCATTGACGCATTACGAATATGACGCTGCACGATTCTTAAAAATTACACACGTTTTAAGATAAAAAATCCGGAGAAAATTCTCCGGATTTTCTGTTATTCCAATTCAAAAGCGCCGGTATAGAGTTGATAATAAGTACCCTTTTCGGCAAGGAGTTTTTCGTGGTTTCCGCGTTCAATAATACGACCGTGATCGAGAACCATAATAACGTCGGAATTCATGATGGTGGACAAGCGATGTGCAATTACAAAAACGGTTCTACCTTCCATCAGTTTATCCATACCACGTTGGACGATTGCCTCTGTGCGGGTATCGATGGAAGAAGTCGCCTCGTCCAAAATCATAACCGGTGGATCGGCTACTGCGGCACGGGCAATGGAAATCAACTGCCTCTGACCTTGGGAAAGGTTGGAGCCGTTTCCGGAAAGCATAGTTTCGTATCCGTCGGGCAAACGGGAGATAAAATCGTCGGCACCCGCCAATTTTGCCGCTTCGATACATTGCTCATCGGTGGCATTCAGGTTTCCGTAACGGATATTTTCCATAACGGTTCCGGTAAAGAG
>JAZSJP010000082.1:0-2502 GCA_045534395.1 Eubacteriales bacterium
GCGGCCTCAACCTCTACGCCTTCGTCCAAAACAACCCGAATGTCTTCTTTGACGAGCGAGGAGGGGCGGTGGCGATTGCTATCGGTGGCGGTTTTGGAATAGGTGTGGGTATCGGCGCGGGAATTTTGGTAGGGATTGGTATTGGAATTGTTGTCGGTATCGTTGCGATAGGAGTGATATCGATTATCGACAGTATTCCGACATCAGATGCGCAAGTGGAAGAAGACACGGAAGAAAAAACAGATGCCGTTCCGATCGAAAAGTGCGAACCGTGTAATCCTAGACGGCAATGTCCTGACGATGTGTATAATCGTTTGAAAAAAGCTGTAGATGATGCAAAAGAAGTCGTAGCCAAGCTTGGAAAATGCAGAAAAACAGATTCTTGTTCGTTGTTACAAGATAAAATATTTGCATGGCAAAACGAGATTGTAGCTCGTGAAAATATGATGAATCAATGCTTCGACGGTGGGGACGAAAGCCATCGCAACCAGTTGTCGAATGTTTGCCGCCAGGAAGATAATTGCCTTACTATTTTTACAGCACAATGCGGGCGTTAAAGAACGTTTTTGATGAAAGCAGTGATAAATCTTTTTCCGATAAGACCTCTTCCAACATTCGAAAATTTGTCGGAGGAGTTGTATGCTGAGATCTCTACCATCGTTGGTAAAGAGTATACATCAGTAAGTAGTTCTGTTTTTCGCAACTATTCACTATTCTTTTTTCTGCCTGAAAATGCTTTTGTTTACTATTTCCCGGCATTGATTCTTGCTACTCGTAAAAATTTCGATGATTGCCGATTTTGCGTAGAGTACACCATTGATTTATTTGTTTCCGATGCGGAATTTCAGCATCGCTGGAAAAAATTTTCTTTAAAGCAAAGATATTTCATAGCGGATTGGATAGACTCAATACGTGCCCGTTTTCGTGATAGTGAAACCGATGACGTGTTCATCGTGGCGATTGATATCCTACGAGGAGATGACAGGTATTGGCTTTCTTAGTTGTTCGTATGATAATTAATTTAGGTTCTAAGTATAGAAAACATAAGGAAGAATCGCAAGCGACGGCGACGCGTCCGCTCGCGATTCAAAAAGACGGCACGTGGTTCACCTACGGCTACGACATCACCAAAAATGTCTGCGAAGTCTTCGGTCCCGCCGGATACATCCGCACGGCGTATTCCTACGCTCCCTTCGGGAACGTATCCGCTTCCGGCGACGTCTCCCAACCCTTCCAATGGTCTTCGGAGCACTACGACTCCGAACTCGACCTCGTTTACTACAACTTCCGCCACTACTCGCCCTCACTTGGTCGCTTCCTCTCCCGCGACCCCATCGAGGAAATTGATGGGATGAATTTATTCTCGTTTTTAAAAAATATCCCAACCCTTTCTTCTGATTTGTTAGGTTTAATCTTTTTCAAAAGAAAAGTTCCTTGTACTTCTGATGAAATACAAAAGGGGCGCGAAGGGTGTAAAAAAGGAGAAAAAATTCTGGTACTCGAAAAAACATATTGTGAATCAATTTGTTTTTGTTTTTGGGAACTCCGAATGATTATTCCATGGTGTAAAGATCCTTGCCGAAGGATTCGGAATAGAATAAGCGAGCACCAAGAAAAATTATCCGCATACATCGAAAACCCAGACAAGTATGATCATCGCGGAATCTTAAAGAATGCATCGCCTGAGGTTCGCGCATCAATAATTGCTAGGCGTGTTGCACATCTGAATAGAGAAATAAAGGCATTTTCAATGGAACTTTTTAATTGCAGAAAGGAACATGGATTTACATGAAGCAAATAGAGTATACGCACAGCGAAATTCTTCAGCTTTTAACAGACATTTTGAAAAATAGAAAAAAGGTTAAATCTACCGACAAAATTTTGATAGATGACACAGACTTCTATCAAATCTTGGAATATGACAAGATGTTTTCGGTAACAGATGATATACAAATCCCTTCGGACATTCTTATCGGTAGTTTTGCAGACGAGAGGAATTTTATAACCTTACAGCAAAAAAACGACGATTCTCATGAGGTGGGAGTTGCCTTTTTGCCGTATCTCTCAGCAATACTTCTCTATCTCTTTTGGAAAGACAGTTCTGAAAAATAAAATTATTTGTTTCAATAAAAATTTTGCTCTGAGATGAGAACAAATCTAACGAGCAGAACGATAGCGCAAAACACGGAAACGCAAGCCGTCGATGCCTCGGGAACGCGTGTGTATGTTTATAATAATTACAACGGAGTCGAAAGCGAAACGCTCACGGGCGACGCAATCGCGCACGCCGTGACGGAGCTTCGCGACGCGTTCGGGCGCGGCACGGGCTACGTTTACGCGAAGAACGGAAACGTTCAGCAGACCACGGGAACGGCTTACGCGGAAGCGACGGGGCGGCTTGCGACGGCGTGTTTTGTTCACGGCGGCGCGGAAAAAACGTTTACTTATAATTACCTTTCGGGGACAAATCTTTTGGAATCGCTGGCGTGCCCGAGCAATCTG
>JAZSJP010000197.1:0-5867 GCA_045534395.1 Eubacteriales bacterium
CCTTCCTCTTGGGGGTGGGTGGCGTTGTTCCCTGCCGGTGTGGGAAGCGCTCTGTTCCATGCGGGAGCCGTAGGGGAAAGTCTTGCCTTTGCCCGAGGATTCTTTCTGCGGAATGCTTTGGTGATTTCCACCGGTGCCTTCGGTGCCGCTGTAGGAACGGTGTTGGCAACTCAAACCGCCTTTTCCGGTTGGGTGCTGACCCTGATTTCTCTGTTGCTTTCTCTGTCTTGTTTTTTCTTTGCGGAAGCCCGAAAATATCCGCGGCGGATTCGTTCTTTTCGACATAGCGTCCGCCGTGTTCTTCCCGATTGGGCAACGTTGACCCTGACCTTGGTTCCCTTGTTTGCCATCTCCTTGGTATCTACCCTTCTTTGGGCGGATTGGGCCGTGGGGCTCGGAATTTTACTGCCCGGCTTTACTTGTATGCTGGGAAGAGCCGTAGGGGGATTTGCCGCCGACCGCTTCGGCCCCCGAAAATGCACCGTCATTTCCTTTGGAATTGCCTTGGTGCTTTTGACGGTGTTTACCCACATTCCTTGGCTGTATTGCTTGGGACTTGCGGCGTTATGGGCGCCTTCGTCGGTCTGTTTCGGGACGGCGACGGCGGCGTTGTCCGAGCGTCCGCATTTTGCCGTGGGGGTCTGTTCTTTGGTGCTTTTGTTGGGAGCCTTTCCGGGATTTTTCCGGGCGGCGCCTACTCTTTCGGTGCGGTATCTGTGTGCCGGAATCTTGGCGGTGGCTTTGGTGGTCTCTTTGGGACTGTATACCGACCATTGCCGACTCTTTGACCTGCGCGCCCGCATGCAGCAGAGAAAGGGAGATAGCAAATGAGATTTTTGGATATTATAGTTTCCCCCTTCGGCTCGGGAGGGCCTTCGATTGCCGTGTTTTGCGTGGGTGCGGGATTGTTTGCCGCTATCTGCGGATTTACCGTCGTCGTTTTGGTGCGGCAGTTCCAAAAGGAAAATGCCCGCCGGGAAAAGCGGCGGGACAAGGTTTCGGGAGACTCGGAAGAATAAATTACAGGTGCTTTTTGATTTCGGTCAGGGCGTTTTTCTCCAGCCGGGAGACCTGCGCCTGAGAAATGCCGATCTCTTCCGCCACCTCGGTTTGGGTTTTTCCGGCGTAAAAGCGCAGGGACAAAATGCGCTTTTCTCGGTCGGACAATTGAGAAATGGCTTGCCTGAGGGAAATTTCTTCCACCCAATTGGATTCGGTCTCGTGAATATCCCGCACCTGATCCATGAGATAAATGGTGTCGCTGTCGTCGTTGTAGACTGAGTCGAAAAGGGATACCGGGTCGACAATGGCGTCCAATGCCACCACGATTTCTTCCCGCTTCATTCCCATTTCTCGGGCGATTTCCTCAATGGTTGGCTCGCGGCTCAATTTTGCCGTCAGCCGCTCCTTTGCTCCCAAGGCTTTGTACGCCGTATCCCGCAGGGAACGGGACACGCGAATGGGATTGTTGTCCCGCAAATAGCGGCGAATTTCCCCGATGATCATGGGAACGGCGTAGGTGGAAAATCTGACTTCTTGAGAAAGATCGAAGTTGTCAATCGCCTTAATCAATCCGATACAACCGATCTGAAATAAGTCGTCGGGATCTTCTCCCCGATTGGAAAATCGCTGAACGACGCTCAAGACCAATTTGAGATTTCCGTTGACGAAGGCAGTGCGCGCTTCCTCGTCTCCCTGCTTGATACGATGAAGCAGGGCAGTTTTTTCTTTTTCGTTTAATACTTTTAATTCCGACGTGTTGATTCCGCAGATTTCAACTTTGTTCAGCAAGCAATCATCCCCTTTGAACAAAGTATTTGTTCTCCCGGGAGGTTTTATGCAAGGAAAAAGGGTTTTGTTCCGATGGATTCGCATCGGGTGTTATGCTATTCTTTTTTTGGCTTTTTTTCTCCTTCCTTACGAGGCGGTGGCAGACGGTTGGTTCCGTTGTCCGTCCACGTGGGTGGGGCTTCAATGTCCCGGTTGCGGTGTGACCCGCGCCTTCTCTTTGCTTCTTCACGGAGACTTTGCGGGGGCATGGCAGATGAATCCGGTATTTTGTGCCGTGATCTATCCCGCTTTTTGGGCAACGGCGGTACAGGATATGGCGGCGACCCTTCTCCGCCGACAGTGCTCTTTTTTGGAGTATCTGCTGGGGATGACGGAATAGGGGGCGGAGTATGGAATTGTTTTTTTTGATTTTGACGGTGCTTGTAGGATTTTCCGAGGGCGTTTTTTTACTTTGGGGATACGTGTCTCATCTTCACGGAACCGCCGAAGCAAAATGGAGAAAAACTTTGAAATTAGCGCTTTTTTGCGCCTTTTTTGCTTGTTGGTACCTTTGGAATATATTTCGTAATTTTTGACAGGAGGAGCCGAAATGCCGTTGACTTTGATCTTGGGGCGCGTGGGGTGCGGAAAGATCTCCCGCATGGCGGAGGACGTTGCCCGCTTCATTGACGTACAAGGCGGACAACAGAAAATCACGCTGTTGGTGCCCGATCAATATACCGTGGCGTCGGAGCAGTTTTTCTTAAGCCGCGTGGGGGAAAAGCGGTTCCGCCACTTGAATATCCTGTCGCTGAAATCCCTTGCCCGCACGGAATTTGCCAAACACGCCGTGTCTGCCCGCTTTTTGGGAGAGGGGGGCAAGACGGTTCTTTTGAAAAAGGCCTTTGACGCTGTGGCACCCTCTTTGCGTTACTACCCTCCCGAGTATCGGAATCCTCGGTTTTTGCCCTTGATTTTGGGTGCCATCAAAGAACTAAAAGCCGCCGGAATCTCCGCCGAAGATCTGATGGAGACGGCAAAAAAGGAAAAGAACGATAAATTATACGACCTTGCCATGATTCGCCAGGTCTATGAAGAATATTTGTCCGAGGAGTACTTCGACCCCGACGACGCCCTTGCCCGCTTGCGCAAATTGTTGGAAGAGACTGGCGATTTTGAGGGGGAACGGGTCTACGTTGCCAATTTCCGCTCCTTTTACAATCGGGAACGGAATATTTTGTTGCAGATGGTGAAAAACGGGGCTCACGTCACCGTGACCTTGCCTACCCATACTACCGACCCCCAACAGGCGGGGCCCACGGCAGACGCGGCGGAAGAGGCGCGCAAGTTGGTTGCCTATTGCAAGCGCATGGGGGAAGAGTGCACCGTCGTCAATTTGCAGAAAGATGCGGAATTTTCTTGGGAAGAATTTGCTTTGTTGGAGTCGGAGTTCGCCTGTCCTCAGGGAAAAACCATGGAAAAAACTCCGGAGCATCTTCATTTGTACTGCGGTGCCGACCGCTTTGACGAGGCGGAATTCGTTGCCGCTACCATCAGCAAAAAAGTGCGGGACGAAGGATATCGCTACGGCGATTTTACCGTCATCGTCCGTTCTTTGGACGATTATGCCGGAGTGTTGGACCCGGTTTTTGACCAATACGGAATTCCTCTGTTTTATCACCGAAAAACGCCTCTGCGTCAGCGCAATCCCATGCCGCTGATCACCTCTCTGTTTTCCCTTGCCACCGAGGGGCTTTCTTCCGACGCCGCCCTTTCTTTCGTGAAAAGCGGCTTTGTGGCATCGCCCCAAAAAGCGTCTTGGTTTGAGCGCTACGTGAACGTTTGGTCGATTCGCTACAACCGTTTTAAGACACCCTTTACCCGTCCCATGGGTGGATATACCGACAAAGAGACCGAAGATGAAGTTGTCATGCGTCAAGGTGCGGAGGAAGTGCGCCAAACCATGATCTCCGCCGTGGAAACCTTGGTTTCCCGCTCCCAAAAGGCAACGGTGGGGGAGATTTCCTTGGCGTTGTATGAAATTTTGGAAGAATTGGGTGTTCCCGCCGCTTTGGAGCGCAACGCCGAATCCTACCGCACCTACGGAGAATACGAACTTTCCGCCCGACAGAAAAAGGTGTACGAACAGTTGATGCTGGCGCTGGACGAGATGGTTTTGACGGCAGGGGACGACGTTCTTTCCCTGAAAGAGTACCGAGATTTGTTTTTCTCGGTCATCGACACCCACGACGTTGCCATTTTGCCCACCTCTTTGGACGAAGTGGTGGCGGGTTCTCCCGAAACGTTGCCTATGATCTCTCCCCGATGCGTTTTCGTATTGGGATTAAACGAGGGTATTTTCCCTAAAAATATTGACGACAATCGCCTGTTGACCGACCGAGATCGGGAACAGTTGGCGCCCTTCGGTATGGGAGAGACCACCGACGATAAAATCTTGCACGAATTGTTCTATCTGTACCATTCCCTAACGGCGCCGCGGGAAGAATTGTATCTTTCCTACGCTTCGGTTATCGGCGGAGAGGCGGCACCCTCTTCGGCGATTGAACGGATTCGGGAGATTTTCCCCAATCTTCCTCAGACGCGCTTTTCCCTTTTTGAGCAAGACCAACTTGCCGAACGGATTCAGCGGGAGCGCGCCGCCTTTGCCCTGCACACCAAAACCCCCGTGGAAGAATTGGGGAACTATTTTGCCAAACAGGAAGAATATGCGGAAATCCTCTCCCATCGGGAAGAGGTTGCTTCCCTTGCTCCCGAAACGGCGGCGGCGTTGTATCCCAACCGTCTCTTGGTTTCCGCCTCGCGGGCAGATAAATTTTATCAATGCCGTTACGCTTATTTTCTGCGGTACGGTTTGGGAATTTCTCCCCGAAGCCGTGCGGAATTGGATCACCGCCAAAAAGGAACGGTGGTGCACGAGGCGTTGGAGACCATCATTTCTCAGGGATTGGATTGCACCGACGAGGAATTGCACCAACGGGTTTGTGACTTTGGAGAAAGGCAGATCCGCAAGTTTTACGGCGACGAGCCGCCGCCCCCCACGGTGCAAAGTTATTTCGATGCTTTAATGAAAAAAATCGAGCGGCTCTTGTTCTTGTTCCGCAAGGAATTTGCCGCGTCCCAATTCGTGCCCTACTCCTTTGAACAGAAGGTAGGGGTGGGAGACGGCGCCGTTAAAACCGTTGAAATTCCCTTGGAAACGGGTTCTTTGTCGATGATCGGCGTCGTTGACCGGGTAGACGTCTACGAAAAAGACGGCGTCAAATATCTGCGGGTGGTGGACTATAAAACCGGGAAAAAGAATTTTTCCTTCCAACTGATTCAAAACGGCATCGACATTCAGATGCTGATGTATCTTTATGCTCTGCAACAAAATCTTTTCCCCGGACAAACCTGTATGCCCGCGGGGGTGCAGTATATCGGCGCCTATCCCAAAACCGTTTCGGCAAAGCGGAGCGACGATCCCCAAGAGGTGCTTCTGCAATGGGAAAGCCAACTTCCCCGATCGGGAGTTTATTTGAAGGACAACGCGATTCTGTCTGCCATGGACGGCACCGAAGACCGTCGGTTCTTGCAGGTCAAAAACGATGCCTTTTTGGTGACTGCCGAGCAGTTCGGCAAGTTGTTTGAGCAGATTTCCGACCTTTTGCAAAAGATGGGCAACGCTTTGCATCAAGGGAGCGTTGCGAAAAATCCCGTCAAGATCGGAAGCCTCTATTGCAGTTGTGAATATTGCGATTTGAGAGAGTATTGCCGACACCGGGAACCTCGGGACGTTTTTGCCCAAGGAAAGGAGGGTGGACATGCCTAAGTGGACCGACGCCCAACAAAAAGCCATTGACACCCGCGGAGAAAATCTGTTGGTTTCCGCCGCCGCCGGGTCGGGAAAGACCGCGGTACTGTCTGCCCGCGTAGGGGAATTCGTGGAACAAGGGGGACGGTTGGATCGTTTGTTGATCGTTACCTTTACCAACGCCGCCGCCGCGGAAATGCGTACCCGCATTGCCCGGGATCTCGCAGCACGGGCTTCCGCCAAGCCGGGAGACGCTCATCTGCGCAAGCAGAGTTTGACCTTATAT
>JAZSJP010000158.1:0-13274 GCA_045534395.1 Eubacteriales bacterium
CTCCGACTTCCCGGAAGCGGCACCCCGTCCCAATCCTCGGACGGAATTTGCTTCTCCCGAGCCGAAGGGTCCCCCTTCTTTTGAGGATATGCTTCAGAAATTTAAGCAGGATTCCGATTCCAAACTGTCCGACTTGAAGGCAAAGGAAGACGGTCGCAGTCGGAAACGCCGCAAGTAAATAAGAGTAATACGCCGTAAAATCGGCGTATTTTTTTGCGTAAAAAAGAGGCAAGAGGCGTATCACGCGCCTCTTGCATTGCCGTTAAAGAATAATACAGATCAAACCGCCGCTTCCTTCGTTGGTGATTCGTTCCAGCGTCTCTTGCAGTTTGAGCCGTGAATCGTCGGAAAGATGGTTCAACTTGGTGTGTAATCCTTCCGTCACCAATTCGTGCAAGGACTTTCCGAAAATGTTACTGTCCCAAATCTTTTGAGGAGATTCCTCAAATTCCATCAAAAGATATTTGACCAAATCTTCGGATTGTTTTTCACTGCCCACAATGGGTGCCACTTCGGTCTCGATGGTTGCCTTAATAATGTGATACGAGGGCGCCGATGCCTTCAGCCGCACGCCGTACCGTCCCCCTTGCTTGGTAATCTCCGGTTCTTCCAGAGAAAGTTCTTCGATGGACGGTGTAACGATGCCGTATCCCCGCAGATTTGCTTCCGTAAAGGCGTTTGCCAATTTTTCCACCTGTTGCTTGCTTCGGGCAAGGTCGGAGAGTACCGCCAAAAGGTCTCCTTCGTTTTCTACGGGAATTCCGGTAGTTTCGCTTAGAATTTCATAAAATAATTCTTGGGGCAGAGTTGCGTGGAGCGAAACCTTTCCGCACCCCAAATCTACGCTGTCCAACTCTGCTTCGGTAATATACCGATTTTCCCGCAGATGCTCAATGAGACGGTCGGTCTCCCGAATTCTTTTCAGACTGCGCGCCGATTCCCACAGATCGTCGAGAACGCCTCGGCGCACCGGGTGATCCTCTTCCAAAAATCCGATCCAAGGCGGCATGCGGATTCCAATCTCTTTAACAGGAAATTCAAATAAAATGTGCTCCAAAATTTTTCGGATTCCCTTTTCCGTAAGATTCATACAATCCACGGGAAGGACGGGAACGCCGTAATCTTGTTTCATTTTTTCGCACAGCTCCGCTGTTTCGGGAGCGCGGGGGGAGACGGAGTTGAGCAACACCACAAAGGGTTTGTTAATCTCTTGCAATTCCTTGATGACCCGAGCTTCTGCTTCCAAATAACTTTCCCGACCGATCTCGCTGATGCTACCGTCGGTGGTAATCACAAGTCCGATGGTGGAATGTTCCCGAATGACCTTTTGGGTTCCCACTTCCGCCGCCATGTTGAAGGGTACTTGCTCTTCAAACCAAGGGGTTTGCACCATGCGGGGTTGGTCGTTTTCAATGTAGCCCAACGCGTCAGGTACAATATATCCCACGCAGTCGATCATGCGCACCCGAAAAGACGCGTTTTCTTGCAGACACACTTCCACCGCCTCGTTGGGAATGAATTTCGGTTCTGTGGTCATAATGGTGCGTCCCGCGGCAGATTGGGGAAGCTCGTCGGTTGCCCGTTCCTTCCCGTAGGGATCGGAAATGTTGGGAAGAACCAAGGCTTCCATAAATTTTTTAATAAAGGTGGATTTTCCCGTCCGCACGGGACCTACTACGCCCACGTAAATGTCTCCGCCCGTTCTGGCGGCAATGTCCTGATAAATGTTTGTATTCGCCATAGGTCTTCCTCCATGTTTGGTTTTGTACCAATTTATGAAGTCAAAAGAAATTTTATGACAGTTTTGAGCCGAAAAATGCAAGGAAATTGAAAGAATATAAAAATAAACCGATACGGGGTGGTTTCAAGGATAAAAAGGGGAAAACACCGCTTTTTATTTCTTGTGTCTATGCCGTATCGGTTTGCAAATCAGGAATTAAATTATTTTTTCAATGCGCCCAAGGGTCGGTTTTGGAAATAAAGTCCCAAATCCATCGATCCCATTGATAAGCTTCTTCTGATTTTTTTGAGTCTCTTGGTAATATTCTTCCAAAGCAAGGGTTCCTTGTCCTAAAGTTGCGGGAAAAATCCGAGGACTGATAACGCAGGCGTGTCGTTTTCCTTCTTGGTCAGAAAAGGAGAAGACGTAATCGCCGTAAAATCGGTTCCATTCTACGGAAATTTCCGTAGGGGAAAGGTTCGGGAATCGTTGTTGAATCTCCTTTTTTCCCGCAATTCTTGCAATTCCGCAGGGAAGGATTCCGCTCCCCCAAAGAATTGCCGCTACAAGAGCCGTGCAGAGAAGGGTGATGAGGATTTTCCGTTTCATTCTTTTCCTTTCCTTCTGCGAGGCTTAATGATTTTCTGATAAATCAAAATCCCCGCAATGCTGACTGCGGCGGTGACGCCAAAGGCAACGGCGGCGAGGAGATATTGTTGCTCTCCCAAAGCGTCGCCGCTTACGGTGGACGTGATAATGGAAGGAATCCGAGCCACCGAGGTGATCCAAATCCACGTAGATAACTTCATGTCGGTCAGTCCAACGAAATAGCACAACAGATCTTTTGGGGTTCCGGGAATGAAGAACAGGAGAAACGTCAGTAGATTTCGCCGTTTTTCCGTGCGCAGAAACCACAAAGACCGTATTTTTTCAATGGGGAAGAATATCTCCGCCAACCGGACACCGAATCTGCGTACCAGCAGAAAGACCAAAATTCCCCCGAGCGTCATGCCCAAAAGACAAAGGAACGTGCCTTCCAAGGCTCCGAAGGCATATCCGGCTCCGATCTCTACCGGTTCCCCCGGAATAATGGCAAACAACACTTGAAAGACTACCATTCCAAGGAATAGCAGACGTCCCCAAATTCCGTGACTGTCCACCCATTGTCGGAAGAGTTCCGGCTCCGACAGGAAACGAACCATGGGTCTTCCGATAAAATAGGCGACCAGCCCCATGAAGGCAAGAAATCCCAACAGGACGATGCCTCCGAACACTTTCTTTTGTTTTGGGGTCAGGTGTTGAATCTTTGTTTTGACTCGGTGTTTCATATCTCTCCGTTATCGATCCCGAATGGCGTCAATGGGTCGTTTCGATGCAATTTTCTTCACGGGAATGAAGCTTGCCACGGCGGCGATGAAAATACTGATGATAAAGAGAAGCAAAACTTGACGGATTCCGAAGTGAAGCAATGTGATGAGCAAGCCCGTTTCGTGGCGGGTGATCCAATTAATGAGTGCCGTAACTACTCCGGTGCCCACGGCAGACAGGACGAAATTGATGGCGGCGATCAAAAAGCTTTCGGAGAAGAAAATACGGAAAACGTCGTTCCCGCGGGATCCGATGGCGCGCAGAATACCGATCTCTTGCTTTTTGTAGGAAATGCTGGTTCCGATGAAGTTGGACAACAGCAACGCGGCAAAGACCGCAAAGCCTACGCCGATCCAAAGAAATACCTTGGAAAGCACCTGCAAGACTTCGTTGACTAGGTTCAATTCGTAGCAAGCGGGGTTGACAAGTTCGTAAACCACGTCTTCGTTGCCTTTGAAACAGTAGGTGACGAGATCTTCCACATCGCCCCGACTTTGAGGCATCGCCCCGATGGCGTGCTCCCAAACCCCGTCACTGTCAACGGTGTTTTTCTCCACGAAGGAATCGTTCATCAGCAAATATTCGTCGTGTTTTTCGCCTCCGCGAATCAGCCCAACGATGCGGTATCCATCCACGGAGTATTCCTTGGATTCTCCCTTTTCATAGACGTAGGAGCGCTGGGACAGGTTCAGATTTGCCAAGTGAGAATAATCGGGCTGATTCATGTTTTCGATATAAGAGGGAGCATATTTTTCCGGTGCTTGGGTGGAAATATTGTTTTCCCACATAGAGATGGGAATGACGATCTCTTTTTCGCCCAATTCCGTCCGGGGGGTTCCGTCCAGCCAAAGAATATCCAAATTTCGGTTTTCGGAAAGTTTTCCGAAGTTCCAGGAATAAAGCCAAAGATCAATTTCATCGTTGGTTACGTTGAAATGAAGAGATCCGTCCTTCTTTTCGTAATAAACGGGGTGTTCCGTCTTCATCTGTGCGATTTTTCCGACGCCCACCATGACGGTTCCCGCAAGGCTGTTGTCTACGGCGTAGCTGAATTCCTGACGCAGGGCGTACAGCAGCAGTTGGTCGGCTTCGGTCAATCCTTCTTTTTCTTCTACCAAAGGTTTGTACCGTTCCAGATCAAGGCCCGTTTCCACGATGGCGGTTACGGTAAATTCCTTTCCCGAAAGAGAAACGGTCTTGCCGATAAGGTCGCCGTAGGAGTTAATGGGTTGTACTTTCCCCGTTTCATCGTCGGGGGAGAGATATCCGCGCTCTTGGAACAGACCGTAATAGAAGGTGGAAATTGCAATCTCGTCCTTGGTTCCGTCGGGCAGGGCTCCCGCAACGACGCTTCCGCCCATGCGGGTGACGGTGTCAGCTGTCACTTCCACGTATCCCATGCCTTCGGTCAGATACAGAGAAGGTTCTTTCGGTTCTTCCCCCACGTTGTCTGCAAAGGACGGTCTGTCGTAGTTATAACGGTAAACGCCTTCCAAAGCAACGCCGGTGGCAGATTGAATTTTGTCTAAATCTTCCTGACTGAGTTTTTCCCCGTCGTAATAACGGATCTCTCCGCTTTCGTCCCGTACCGCTACGGTTTTTCGCACCGACGCGTAATGAATATCGGAATCAATGATGGAATTTGTGCTGGTGCGGATATGATCATAAGATCCGAAGGTGTCTGCCAATCCGAAAAGACCGAAGGCAATGCAGGAAAGAAGAATGGTAAAGGTCAGACGAATCTTTTTGTGCTTCAGTCCGCTGGCACCCATGGGGAAGGCAAAGCGGAAGGGAAGACGGGATTTAATGAGCCGGAAGGTTCCGCCCGTTTGCCGAATCTTGGTCTCGTCGGTCTTGATGAAATTCTTCTGTCTACGGGGTTTTGCTTCTGTTAACGTCAGATCTGCTTTGATTTTGTCTAAATAGTTGTTTATGGCAAGGCGGTCTTCTTCCGTAAGGCGATATTGGGAAGAAATGGTAACGGTGTTTTCCTCAAAAACCAAGCCCGATATTTCTTCGTCTTTCGTGGAGTCGGTCGACCGTTCCACGTCGTCGATGACCTTTCCGTCGGCAAGTTCAATGATGCGATCGGCGTAGGTCTCCGCAAAATCACGGTCGTGGGAAACGACGATGACCAACTTTTCTTTGGAAAGTTTTTTCAGAGTGTCAAAGACCTGTTTCCCCGTATTGGAGTCCAAAGCCCCGGTGGGTTCGTCTGCCATGATAATCTCGGGATTTTTAACCAAAGCGCGAGCAATGGCGACTCGTTGCTTTTGTCCTCCCGAAAGTTCGTTGGGTTTTCGACTTCCGTATCCCGAAAGATCCACTTGGTCGAGGATTCGGTTAATGGTTTCGTCGTCAGCTTTTTTCCCTTGCAACTGCAGTGCTAAGGCAATGTTTGCTCCCACGGAGAATTCTTCCAAAATATTATATTCCTGAAAGATAAAGCCTACGTATGTGTTGCGGTAGGAGTCAAAGTGGCTTTGTTTAAATTCCTTGGAAGAAACCCCTTTGATGAGGATTTCCCCTTCATCGTAACGATCCAATCCCCCCAAAACGTTGAGAAGGGTAGATTTTCCGCTTCCCGATTTTCCCAAAAGGAATACCATGCCCTTTTCGGGAAAGGTCAGAGAAACGCCGTCCAGCGCCCGCACGGGGACGCCTTTTTTCGGCTTATAAATTTTTACCAAGTCAACGGTTTTCAGCATATTCAGGCTCCTCTCGTTGAGAAATCAAGGGAAAGGCAATCGTAACCTTAAACAGGTCCGCATCAATGGAAATGTCAAAGCGTCCGCCCTGCAATTCCACAAAACTGCGGGCAATGGCAAGTCCCAATCCGCTTCCTTCGCTGTGACGGGAAGCATCTCCGCGCACAAAGCGTTCGGTCAGTTCTTCCGGGGGAATGTTCAAGGGCTCTTTGGAAATGTTTCGGAAAGTGATTACGGCGCTTTCCTTTTCTTCCGTCACGTTCAGATACACGCGGGTCGAGGGCAGCGCGTATTTGCAGATATTGTTCATCAGATTGGCAAACACCCGCCAGAGGCGACGTCCGTCTGCCATGACAGATACTTCTTTTTTCGGGAGAGACAACAACACCGTCAACTGCTTTTCTTGAGTCTTTTCGGCGTATTCGCCTACCGTCTGCTCCAAAAGGACGCCCAAATTGCAGGGGGTCGGCTCCAACCGAAGAACGCCCGAAGACGCCTTGGACGCTTCCACGATGTCTTCCACCAGCTTTTGCAGACGTGCCGATTGCCGTTGCAACACCAAAAGGTATTCCGCGGTGTTTTCATTCATTTCCGTTTCTTTGGAAAGAAGATCCACGTAGTTGATAATGGAGGTCAGAGGCGTTTTGATATCGTGGGAAACGTTCGTGATCAGTTCGGTTTTCATGCGCTCGCTTTTCATACGCTCGTTGACGGCGGTATTCAACCCGTCCCCGATGCGGTTGAGGTCTTCTGCGTGATTTTTCAGAGGACCTATCAAATATTTCGTGTCGGTTTTACGGTTCAAATCTCCGTCGGCAATGGATTTTGCGTGCTTCTCTACCGTGGAAAATCCCAAGGCAAAGGCTATGGCAAGCAGGAATCCCAAAAGCGATTCCGTCGTCAGTAACAACACCGCCAAAGGCTCTTGGGTCAGAATTCCCAAAAGGACGTTGACTAAGGCAAAAAATCCCGCAATGGTTGCCACCGTAGGCACCGTGGGAATTTTTCGAATCAGTTCCAACAGTGCTTTTCCGCCTTTACGAAGACCTCGGAACAGGAGAAAGCAAAGGCGTCCGAGAATCGTCGTTTTCAGAATTCCCCCAACCTTAATGCGGGCGGCAAGGGAGAATGTGACCGCCAACAAAAGGGCAAGGGCGATCCATCCCAACAAGGGGAGACACAACAACCACAAAGAAAGGCGCTCGCTTTCCAAAACCATCCAGCCCAACGCCACGAGTCCGAATTCCGCGCCCGCGACCAAGGCTAAAAACAGATCAAAGGGGAGTTTATTGATCCCCCGCAGAACCGCCTCTTCTTGGTTCGCCGTTTTCCCCGCAACGACGCAAAGGTAAACGATGCCCAAAATCGTAACGAGCAATCCTGCGGCGGTAGTTAAGGGAAATACGATGCGCATTCCGTGCAAAAGATCCACGGCACGCAAGGTCAGATACAGATCTCCCGTCGTGACGGGATTGTAGGCGTCGTATCCCCCCGTTACGGAGTACATAGGATGCATTCCACGGAACTCCCCGTCTTTGGTAAAGGTGGAATCGTAGTAGGAATAATACTCTCCCAGGGAGTTGTAGCCTTCTTCTTTCCACTCGTAATAGTAATAGGTAACGGTATATTTCGTGTTCTCTACGTCGGTGCCTGCAATCTTCGTTCCCTCTCGTTCATAGACCGTATAACGAAAATTTGGATCGTTTGCCACGGCGTGATGGTAATAAGCGCCCCGAAAGGACGTATAACATTCTTCCGCGATTTTTCGGGACATCAACTCGGTTTTCAGATCGTCCTTGGAATAATTGTAAAAGTCAAAAGCTTCCAAAGTCACCGTTAAAGTACCGCTCACTGCCGTAATTAAAAAAACGGTTGCCGTCAGCAGAAAAACCACGACCTTTACGGTAAGAGATCGGAAAAAGGATTTCACGATAATTTTCCCCCTTCCAATTTATATCCTTGCGCCCATACTACTTTTAAGTAGCGGGGTTCGGCGGGATTGATCTCGATTTTTTCCCGCAAATGGCGGATATGCACGGCAACGGTGGACTCACTTCCGAAGGGGTCTTCTTTCCACACGTGGCGATAAATTTCCTTGGGTGACATGACCTTCCCCGGATTCTGCAAAAACAGTTTCAGAATGTCGTATTCCGTGGGGGTAAGAGAGACGGGATTTCCGTCCGCGGATACTTCTTTTGTGAGGTCGTTTAATTCAATGCCGCCGCAGAGATAAGTATCTTTGCTCGCAACGGTTCCGCCCAAAGTGGTGTAACGCCGCAAATGGGAACGCACCCGTGCAATCAATTCCACGGGATTAAAAGGCTTGGTGACGTAATCGTCGGCTCCCAAGGTCAATCCTAAAACCTTGTCCGTGTCCTCGCTTTTTGCCGTCAGCAAAATGATGGGAACGTTGGACGTTTCCCGTATCTTTACCGTGGCGGAAAGTCCGTCGACGTCGGGCATCATAATATCCATCAGTACCAAATCAATTTCTTCTTTCCCTAAAATTGCAAGGGCTTCGTTTCCGGAATAGGCTTCTCTCGTTTCAAAGCCTTCTGCCGTCAAATAAATTTTTAAAGCAGATACAATATTGGGTTCATCGTCACAAATCAAAATTCGGCTCATAGTCTACCTCCAGATACAGTATAGCAAAAAATCCCTTAAAAAGAAAGAGGTAAAATCTTTAAGATTTCTTTAAGACGGCAGTTTCAGTATAACACCTATCTGTTACAGAATTGCGACAAAAAAGAGCAATCTGTATGGAAATAGATTGCTCTTTAAATTATATCATTTTTTCCGGTCGAATCAGACGGTCAAAGATCGCTTCGTCCATTAGCCCCAATTCTGCGGTTGCTTGTTTTAAGGTAATATTTTCAGTATATGCTTTTTTGACCACCTTAGCGGCGTTTTCATAGCCAATATGGGGATTGAGTGCCGTTGCAAGCATCAGAGAACGGTCTAAGTTTTCCTTCATTTTTTCGGCGTTTGCCCGCATCCCCGCAAGACAACGCACACGAAAGGACTCCATACCGTCTGCCAACAGGGTCAGGGATTGCAGATAATTATGAATCAATACGGGCATAAAGACGTTTAACTGAAAATTGCCCTGACTTGCCGCCATGCCCACGGCAACGTCGTTGCCCATGACCTGTACGGCAATCATAGTCAAAGCCTCGCATTGGGTGGGATTGACCTTTCCCGGCATAATGGAAGACCCGGGTTCGTTTTCGGGAATTTGAATCTCTCCAAATCCGCACCGCGGCCCCGAGGCTAACCACCGAACGTCGTTGGCGATTTTCATTAAATCCGCGGCAAGAGCTTTCAACGCTCCGTGGGAAAAGACCAAGGCGTCCTTTGAAGTCAAACTGTGGAATTTGTTTTCCGCAGAAACAAACTGTAATCCGGTCAATTTGGAAATTTCTTCCGCCGCAAGGGTTCCGAATTCTTTGGGCGCGTTCATTCCCGTGCCCACGGCGGTTCCCCCCAGCGCCAATTCCCGCAGGGGAGACAGGCTTGCCCGAATCATTTCGGCATCGTGTTCCAACATATTTCTCCAGCCGGAGATTTCTTGGGAAAAGGAAAGAGGGGTAGCATCCATAAGATGGGTGCGTCCGCTCTTTAAGATTCCTTCATGCTCCCCTTCTTTTTCTTTCAAGGTTACGATCAAAGCTTCCAAGGACGGCAAAAGGGTGTTTTCCATGCCCAAAACCGCCGCAATATGCATGGCGGTAGGGAAGGTGTCGTTGGAGGATTGAGACATGTTTACGTGGTCGTTGGGGTGCAACTTCGCACCTTTTGCGACGCGGTTTGCATGTGCCGCAATGACTTCGTTGGCGTTCATGTTGGTTTGAGTTCCGCTTCCCGTCTGCCATACGGATAGGGGAAATTCATCGTCCAAGTTGCCCGCCTGAATTTCGGCGCAGGCGTTTTGGATAAGATTCCGTTGTTCTTCGTTTAATTTGCCCAAGCGAAAATTTGCCTCCGCAGCCGCCCATTTCAAAATTCCAAAGGCGCGAATCAGTTGCGTCGGCATTTTTTCGGTCCCGATGGGGAAATTTTCAAGGCTCCGCTGGGTTTGCGCTCCCCACAGACGCTCTGCGGGAACCCGCACCTCTCCCATGGTATCGTGCTCAATGCGGTAATCACTCATATTGTTCCTCCGAGGAAACTGCAACGTCTTGAGTTTCTTCTTTTTTTGTTTTTACAGTATCTTGAAAGGTGGGAAATCCTTTGGGGAAGACCACGCAAAGAATCACAAAAGCAACCAGACAGACCGCAGAAATTCCAATCCCTTGCCGGAACCATTCCGGTTCGTACCGCAGTTCCACCGTGTGGGTTCCCGCCGTCAGATTTGCGCCCACGTAGGCACCGTCCAACAGGGCAACCGTTTCGGTTTCCACGCCGTCCACCAGCAGCTTCCACCCCTTGGTATAGGGTACGACGGTGCAGAACAATCCGTCCTCTTTTGCGGTGATTTCACCCTTCAAATGGGTATCGGAGAAGTCGGAAACGTCCCAGACCTCGTCGGTGAGATTCTCCCAGCCGCGGTTGAAGTTCCCTTCATTAAAATAATAACAGTAAAAGCTGATGATTTTATTTTCCTTTTCTCGGTCGGCTTCAATGCGCACCGTAAAGGTCTCTCCGGCTTCCACTTCGCAGATGGGGGCAATATACCGAAGAGACGCTACAGGATGGGAATAGACCTTGCCCGATTGGGTCGTCACGGTAATATCCCCGCCCCCGCCCACCTTCATGTAGGCGTAATAGGTTCCCGTCGATGCGGCGGTAAAGGTAATGTCTAAGGTTCCGTCATCGTTAGAAGTGGTGTACTGATAGGTGCCCGAGCCGGTTTTTTCAAGGGATTCAAAGTTATAACTCTCGTAATAATCTTCCTGACGGCTGAAGAAAATACTTTCTTCCGAGCCGGTCAAATGTTGGAAGAGGCGGTTTTGTACCTGGAAAGGAGAATTGGTAAACTCAATATTCAGAAGTTCCGGTTGCGTCATAAAGCCGGCACCTAAAAAGGCGGTGTTCCGATAGACGTCCAACTGATTCTCCGAAAAGACTTTTTCCGTCGCCGTGCCGCTCATCAATTCCCCGCTGCGGGAGACAAAATATTTTAGTCCCAACAGAGAATTGTTGATGGGGGAAGAGAAGTTGTAATAGTAACTGTTTGCTCCCGTGGTAAACGCCATGTTTGACATCAAGTCTCGCACGTTTCGGTTTGCGGTGGAAGAAAATTGCCCCACGCCCCGATAACGGTACATGACGCCGTCGTTGAGATAATACCGGCAGGTCATTTCGCCCCGCCAGAAGGTGTCGTCCACGGACTCTAACCGTTCAAAAGTTTCGGAGATTTCCCTTTCCCGATAGGGATAGGAAGAATAACTCGTTTTGCCTACAGTGTCCATGCTCAATACAAGGCTTGCAATCATTTCCGCCGTAATCAGCAAGCAGAGGAATACCGAAAAAGCGGGTTTTTTCAAGTATTTGCGTTCATACAGGAAGAAGAAGAGCAGATACGCCGCCACCAAAACCACGTTTCCCAAAAGTTTCGCGGCACCCAAAGAGAAGCAGGAAAGACCCAGCAGAAGTATCGAAAGTACTGCCATGCCGAAGAGATCTTTCCCCGAAAGATCTTTTAACAGTAAAAATCCGCGGTATCCCATCAAGAGCAAAACGAAGCAGATCAAAAAACTGTATCGCGCGGGCAACATATTGGGGAAACGGAAGCCGTGGAGAACGAAGTCCAAGGCGTTGCAGTTAGTGCTGAAAATAAAGAACGCCAAAAAGAAAACGTTAATCAGCTTGTCTTCCAAGCGTATCTTTTTGGAGCGTAAAAACACCACCGACAGAAGCAAGGGCAGAACGCCGCAATAGAGATTGGGCAATCCTTCCATGGCGGTGGGTTTGTTGAAGGCAAGCATGTTGCCGATGACTTCCAAATAGGAATCGTAAAATTCAATGCTTTGAAAAGCGCCCGTGGCGGCGGAATCGGTGTAGGACAGAGCGTAGCCGGCGTGCAATAGCAAAAATGCCGTCAGTCCGCCTCCCAAAAGGGAACACGCGGCAAATTGCAACAATCTTCCCAAAAAGGGTTTTCCGTAGATCTGCCGAATGGCGGCAATGGCAAAAAAGGCGATGACGCAAAAATAACAAAGGAAGGCACCCAAATAATAATTGGAAAGCACCGCTACAAATAAGGAAAGGACGTAGAGACGGAATTTTCCTTCCGTCACAAGTTGATATAATCCCAAAAAGACCAGGGGTAGAAGTGCCACCGTATCCATCCAAATGGTATCCCAATAATACCCCATGATGAAACTGCAAAAGGCAAAGAGCCAACCGAAAAAGGTGATGGAAAAATCATTTTTTCCAAAGATCTTTTTCAGCATTAAGGCAAAAAACCAACCGGCACAACCGATTTTTACCGTCAAAAGCACCGTCATAACGTCCCGAAGCATCTTAGCGGGGAAGAATACGGTGATGAGATTCAGGGGAGAGGCGATATAATAGGCAATCAGGGAACCGAAATCGGTGCCCATGCCTCCGTTCCAGCTCCACAAAATCGACTCGCCGTTTTGCAGGCGCGCCTGAAATTCCTGAAGAAAGGGATAATATTGCTCCCGTAAGTCGGAATAGAGCATCTGCATATCCCCAAAGGGGTGAACGCCGCAAGCGGCAAAGCCTACCCACATTCCCACCATGGGAATCAAGAAGGCAAGGAAGAGCCAAAGAGGAGTTTCTCTCCGCTTTTCCAGGGGTGATCTCATAGATATTCCTCCGTCATTTCGTCCAGGGTCTTTCCGAAGCTTCCCAAGAATTCCTTTTCAAAGACCCGAAGACTCTGCAGATCCATAGATTGCAGTTTTTCCCACAACGTCTGCTCTGCCGACACGAATTCCCGGTTTCCCGCCTGTCGCTCGGTGATACACTTGATGTACGCCGACAAGGTATCCGCCGCTTTGACGTAGATCCATTCCGGCTCGGCTTCTCCGTTGAGAATATCGGAATAATCTTCCTGCAAATATTCGGGCAGTTTTGTCAGCAAAGTATCTTTCGCATAATCTTCCACGGCGCGATAACTTCCCAAAATTTCCCGATTGTAATATTTAATTGGGGTGGGAAGATCTCCCGTAATGGTTTCCGAGGCGTCGTGATATAACGCCAAAACCGCCGCCCGGTCGGGATTCAGATCGGCTCCGAAGCGACGGTTCTCAATGAGAACCAAGGCGTGGGCGATCATTGCCGTTTGTTGGGCGTGCTCCGTCAGATTTTCCGAAATGGTACTGCGCATCAGTCCCCATCGGTGAATGAAGCGCATGCGGTCAATAAACGCAAAAAAGTGAAACATAATATCCCTCTCGTAAAAAACGGAGAGACCCAAGGCCTCTCCGTCGTTTTTTTCTTATTTTCCTTGTTCAGCCTTATATTTTTCCAACAAGGTCTTGATTTTAACGTGGGGATCCAGAAGTTTG
>JAZSJP010000011.1:0-6288 GCA_045534395.1 Eubacteriales bacterium
CGTGGGATGTTGGCAAATCAGGAGTATTGCGGTGACACCGTAAACTTTAGAACTTATTCGAAATCGAATAAGCTGAAGAAACGCATAAAGAATGATGTCGAAAACATTATGGTGTTCGAGAACACGCACGAAGCCATCATCAGCCGAGGATTGTTCGATGCGGTGCAAAAGCACTTCGAAGGTCGTAAACGCCCCGATCAGCAAGGCGAGATGGACAAGTATGCAGGATTCCTCTTCTGCGGTGAATGCGGTCAAAAGCTGTATCTGCACAGATGTAAGTCACTCGCTCCTGAAAAGAACTTCTTTCAATGCGGCGGATATCAGACCAAGGGCGGTACGCATTGTACCGCGCACTATATCCGAGAGCAGGTACTCGACGAAATCGTGCTTGGCAGAGTGCAGAAAATGACTGCCTTCGCAAGAGAGAACCCCGATGAATTTTATGCGATGGCAACCGAAAACGGCGAAGCTGAGGCTAAAAAATTCTATGCTATGGCAGAACGGCAGCGTAACAGCTTGGAGAGTCGTGTCAAGGAGATCGATAAGATTATCCGCTGTCTGTATGAGGATAGAGTGGTTGGTCGCATCACTCCAGAACGATACGATGAGCTGGCGTGCGGATACGAGTTGGAACAGGCGGAAATCAAGCAAGAGCTTGAAAGTATCACGGCAAGAATTGCCGAAATGGATATGCGAGATATTTGCGTTAGAGAGTTCATTGCGAACGCAAAGGAAATTGTGGATATGGATAAGCTGACTCCGAAAATCCTTCGGGCATTTGTCCTCCGCATCGAAGTATATGAGAAAGCAGAGAAATTCTCACGTAAATGCGGAAACTACGTTGAAATCCACTACACCTTCCAACCAAAGCCTCGCACAACCTCCAAGACGGCGGTATCCACAATAGCGGTGATACCGATGGAGCTGCAAATGGCAGCATTAAATGCCTAAAAACAGCAGTAACCGGAAGGCATTATGCCTTCCGGTTACATACCGCACCATTTACTCCGTTAAGAACAACGGGCAAAATCTTCTGCGATATTTTATGTATTTTATTGTGCAAGCTCTTTGAGATAAAGAAACAATTCTTCGAATCCGCCGTGGCGCCATTGAACAATATCTGCCCCGGGTTTGTTGATGAGGTTATCGGTTAAAAGGAAGGTCTTCATACCCCAATTTTCCGCTATCATATCTTCCCCGACGTCATTTCCCACCATCAAAACCTCTTCCGGAGCCAACCCCAAACGCTCGAGAATTGCTTGGTAATACTTGAGATTCGGTTTGCAGTAGGACGAATTTTCATAAACGGTATAATGAGCAAAATCATCAAGATTCAATCCCGCCCAACGGACGCGGCTTTTGGTGGCGATTGCAGGGAAAATGGGATTCGTCGCCAAGACGGGGATCAACTTCAAAGCTTTCACTAATTCCACCGCCTTAGCGGCGTTTGGGTTAAATCCGCAATCGAATTGTACCTGTTGAAACTCGTTGGCATAATATTCGTTCATGGTTTCGACGTGTTTTAATACGTCTTCCCCACAAATTGCGGGAAACACCTTCCAAAAGCGCTCTTCGTTGGTGCAAGAGCCGTCGTTTTTCACCATAGCCTCGGTCCCTGCCCAAATCCCTTTGACTAAAAGGTTCGGATCGTAGCCAAAGGGCGCCATTTTTTGACAAAGGCGACCGAAATATCCCTGAATGAACTTTTCTTGATCCATGGGGAGCAAAGTTCCGTCCAAATCGAAAAATACAGATTTTAAAGTCATGAATCTCTCCGTGATTAAAAACAAAATAATGGGTCAATACTGAAATTACCGCGCCGGGTACATATTAAAAAGGCGGTTGAATTATGAAAAAATTTCTATTGATTCCGGTGGCGGTTATCTTAATTTGTGTGGCGTTAATTTCTTCCGATTTTTCTGCGGCAAGGGAACAGAAAAATGCTATGGACGATATTATCCGTCTACACGTGCGAGCTGCAGACGATAGCGCGGAAGAACAAGCCTTAAAATTAAAGGTTCGGGACGAAATTTTGAACTTTACCTGTAATCTGTTAAAAGATTGCGATGATAAAAACGAGGCAAAGGAAAAAATTCAAACCTCTCTGACGGAATTGCAACAAGCGGGTCAAAGGGTCGTAAAGGAAGAAGGATTCACCCATACCGTAACCGTATCTTTAGACAGAGAAAACTTTGAATATCGGGAATACGACGGTTTTTTTCTTCCGGAAGGCGAATATGATTCTCTGATTGTCAACATCGGTTCGGGAGAAGGAAAAAATTGGTGGTGCGTAGTCTTCCCCGCCGCGTGCTACATGGGAGCGGCAGAGGTGGAAACCGACAAAGAAAAAATGCCAACGTGTTTTCAGTTATCAAGAACACGCGCAAAAAAAGTAACGGTAAAATTTTGGATTTGGGAAAAGGTCAAAGACCTTTTTGATGAATCTTAAAAGACGTAACTCTCGTAGGAAAAATCTCCCGGATCGGAGTCGGCGACTTCCATTAGAATTTCATAAAAATGCGCCGCAGATTCAAAGGCTTTGATAACGTCGGGAATAAAATCCCGGGTCTGCAAAACGGAAGTATCGTACCGTTTTGCCACCAAATAAAAATTTTTGTAGGTATACCATTCTTCCAGACCTTTTGGGGCGCCTTCTTTGGGCTTTTTGTAGGTCTCGGCAGAAACGGAAAGTCCGCCGACTTGCGCTTCTTTCAGCGCTTTTTTAAAGTCACCGGGGCAATCAGCGATATAATCGCGGAATTTTCGCATATACGCCGGGGACATATCGAGGAATGCCAGCCCGTACTGAAAAGAATCGGGCAGTACTTCAAAAAACAGCAAAGGAATATCCCAGCGATCCAACGCAGGTTTGTAGGAGATCCAAACGTTACTGCGGTATAAAGTTTTATCGTGGGTAAAACGGGTATCTCTCCGTGCCCGAGAAATACAGCGACGTGGCTCAATGATGATGCGGTCGTCGATCTTCCGTGCGGTCTCCCCCAATTCCATGGTCAATTCCGCAAAGGGTTCTTTGACGTAGCGCTGATACTCCTTTTTGTGGGAATCGTACCAGACTTTGCTGTTTCGATCCCGCAACTCTACCATAAAGGGTTGCATTTGCTCGGGAATTCCTTGAAACATAGACACACTTCCTTTAAAAGATACTTCAGTATATCATATTTTCCCTAAAAAGTCAAGAAAAAATGGCACATAGTGCCATTTTTTGCATTATTTACGTTTTACCATATCGTCCTTTGATTTTACAATAAAATCGGCGGGATAGACGCCGCGAAGAGTATTGTTCGGATATACGGAGCATTGCTTTCCCAATACCGTTCCCGGATTCAACACACACGCACAACCGACGTCGGCGCCATCCCCCAAAAAGGCTCCCACTTTACGCAAGTTTGTGGGGAGATCCGTGTCACTGTGAATCACAACGGCTTTTCCGTCGGTTTTCAAGTTAGAACAGATGGTTGCGGCACCTAGATGAGAATTATTTCCCAAAATGGAATCTCCCACGTAATTGTAGTGGGGCGCCTGTACGTGGTTTAAAAGAATACAATTCTTAAATTCCGAAGAATTTCCCAAGACGCAGTTTGCACCGGTGATGACGTTTCCCCGAAGATATGCACCCGGACGGACTTGCGTTCCCGCACCTAAAATTACCGGTGGTTCGATAGTTGCCGTGGGGCTGATAACGACGTTTTCTCCAACGAAAACACCGGGGGAAACCTCTGCAAATCCCGGCAATTCTTGGAAAATCAACTCTCGGATATATTCTTTGATTTTCGGGAGAATCTCCCAAGGATATTCACAAGATTCAAAGAGGGGCTGTAAATAAGGGATTTGACAGTGAAACAGATTCTTTATCTTTACGGAATTATTCAATGCAGTGACCTCTTTCCCGAATTTTTTGAGCCATGCTTAGGGCATACGAATTACATTGATTTTCATCTTCACATTCCACCATGATACGAATCAGCGGCTCGGTTCCGCTTTGTCGGAGCAAGACTCTTCCCTTGCCGTTGATTTCTTTTTCAATGGAATCCCGAAGGGTTTGAACCTCTTGATCTTCCAACACGGAGGCTTTATCCTTAACTCGAAGGTTGTGGGTCACTTGAGGATAATATTTTAAAGGTTCACAGAGTTTGGAAAGGGATTGTTTGGACGCGCAAAGTTCCTCGGTAAGCATAATTGCCGTCAAGATTCCGTCGCCGGTGGTGGCGTACTTTTTCAGGATAATATGACCGGAATTTTCACCACCCAAGGAATAATCCTTCTGTTGCATACATTCGTACACAAAACGATCCCCCACGGTAGTTTGTTCATTTTTGATTCCGATTTTTTCCAAAGCGACCTGCAATCCGCTGTTGGACATGATGGTGGAAACCACCGTATCGTTATTCAGCATTCCGCGGTCGTGCAAACGTTTGCCCAAAACGTACAAAATTCCGTCGCCGTCCACAACCTTTCCCGTTTCGTCCACGGCTATGCACCGATCGGCGTCACCGTCGAAGGCAAATCCAACGTCCAAATGACGTTCTTTTACGAGACGGCACAAGTTTTCAATATGAGTAGAACCGCAATTTTCGTTAATATTGACGCCGTTTGGTGCAGTTCCGATAAGTTCCACGTGAGCACCCAACGCACCGAACACCGCACCGGCAACAGACCAAGAAGACCCGTTGGCGCAATCCAATCCGATGCGTAGTTTCCGATAAGAATACGATGCCAAAGAAATCAAATAGGCGATATAGCGATTCCGTCCCGCAACGTAGTCCACAATACACCCGATGCGCTCTCCCGTAGCAAAAGGCAGATCGTCTCCGGAAAGGGAAAAAGGCGTCAAATCTCCGTCCAAATACGATTCAATCAGAGACGTAGTAGCATCGTCCAATTTTTCGCCGTAACGGTTCAAAACCTTGATTCCGTTATCGTAAAAAGGATTGTGCGATGCGGTAATCATGATTCCGCAATCAAAGCCGTCCTGCACCGTAACGTAAGAAACGCTGGGAGTGGTGGTAACGTGGAGCATATAAGCATCGGCACCGGAGGCGGTAATTCCGGCAACAATGGAATATTCCAAATTATAGCTGGATCGACGGGTATCCTTTCCCACAACAATACGGGGTTTATATCCGGCCTTCTGTTTTAATGCATAATACCAACCCAAAAAGCGCCCGATTTTATAAGCTTGAATCGAGGTTAAGTTGACGTTGACTTCACCTCGGAATCCGTCGGTTCCGAAATATTTGTTTTTCGGTTGAGATTGTTTTGCGGCGGATTTTAAAGGCACGTCATCCCGCAACAATTCGTCTGCGGAGACGTGAAACAACGAACAAAGGAGTAATACTTTGTCGATTTGCGGTAACGCTTGATCCATCTCCCATTTAGAGACCGATTGTCGGGAGACCGATACTTCTTCGGCAAGTTGCTCCTGAGACAGGTTTGCTTCCGTGCGAAGGTACAGCAATTTTTCGCCGAGGGTCATGAAATCACACACCTTTCTTTTCTATGGTATTATTATACCGCAAGAAAACAATTTATTCTACCAAGTTTCTTTGGAAATTTTTCGCAACCTCAGGTTGCGGACACGAAAAAACCGCCTCTCCGAAGAAAGGCGGTTTTCGTATTGGATAAATTACTTGGAAAGACGAGCTTCGAAAGCGTCCAGCTGATTCCACAATTCCTTAGGCATACGGTTGCCGACAGAATCAATCTTGTTATAGAACTCACGCAGACCTTTGGCATCTTCCAGCCACAGGTCGTTATCCACGGAAAGAAGCCCCTTGACGGTGTCCAGATCAATATCCAGACCTTCAATGTTGATATCTTCCGCTTTGGGCATATAACCGATGGGAGTTTCAACAGCGTCCACGGTACCGTCGCAACGAGCCAAAATCCACATAAGAACGCGCATATTGTCACCGAATCCGGGCCAGATAAAGTGACCTTCATCATCGGTACGGAACCAGTTAACGTTGAAGATCTGGCGAGCCTTGGGAATCTTGGTGCCCATATTCAGCCAGTGAGCGAAGTAGTCGCCCATGTTATAGCCGCAGAAGGGCAGCATTGCCATAGGATCGCGACGAACGACACCGACGGCACCGGCAGCGGCAGCGGTAGTTTCGGAAGCCATAGCAGAACCGACGAACACACCGTGATTCCAGTCAAAGGACTGATAAACCAGGGGAGCGGTCTTGGCACGGCGGCCACCGAAGACGATGGCGTCAATGGGAACACCGGCGGGATTGTTGAATTCTTTAGTAACGCAGGGGCAGTTAG
>JAZSJP010000041.1:0-5158 GCA_045534395.1 Eubacteriales bacterium
GTCGAAGTCAAAGACCGTTCCATTATGAACGTTCCCTTCGTTACCGGTTCGGAAGAAATGGACGCCAAATTCGTTAAAGAAGCCGCCGCTGCCGGTCTGGTTTCTCTGAAGGGTCACCGTCTGGTCGGTGGTATGCGCGCTTCCATTTATAACTCCATGCCCGTAGACGGCGTGAAGGCTCTGATTGAATTTATGAAGAAGTTCGAAATGGAGAACAAATAACATGAAAAATATCCTTACCCTCAACGCTATCAGTCCTAAGGCTGACGTTGCTTTTGACAACACCTACGCCGTAGGAAGCGACGTTCAAAATCCCGTTGGGATCATGCTTCGCTCCTTCAATATGCACGAATACGACCTTCCCGCCGACGTCATTGCCGTTGCTCGCGCCGGTGCCGGAACCAACAACATTCCCTGCGATAAATATGCGGAACAGGGCGTGGTTGTTTTCAACACTCCCGGTGCCAATGCCAACGCCGTTAAGGAATTGGTTATGGCGGCTCTTCTTTTGGGTTCTCGCAAAATTGCCGAGTCTATGGATTGGGTTAAAACTCTGAAGGGCAAGGGAGACGAAGTCGGCAAATTGGTGGAAAAAGGCAAGAGCCAATTTGTCGGTCCCGAAATTACCGGAAAAACGCTGGGAATTATCGGCTTGGGTGCCATTGGTGCCCGAGTTGCCAACGCCGCCATCGCCCTCGGTATGGAAGTCGTAGGCTATGACCCCTATCTGTCGGTGGAAAGCGCTCTGTCCATGTCTCGCCACGTGGTTCGGGTCAACGATTTGGATACTTTGATTAAAACTTCCGATTACATTACCTTGCACGTGCCCCTTTTGAAGGACAACAAGGGTTTCATCAACGACGATATGATCGCCAAGATGAAGGACGGCGTGGTCATTATCAACGCCGCTCGGGGCGAATTGGTGGATAACGCCGCCATTCTCGCCGCTACCAAGTCCGGAAAAGTTGCTCGCTACGTCACCGATTTCCCCAACGATGCTCTCATCGGGGAAGAAAATATCGTCTGCATTCCCCACTTGGGGGCTTCTACTCCCGAAGCGGAAGACAACTGCGCCGTTATGGCTGCCAAACAGTTGGTGGATTACATTGAAAACGGGAACATTGTCAACAGTGTCAACTATCCCGCTTGTGTTTGCCCCCGCGCCGGTGCCATGCGCATTGCCGTGCATCACTTGAATCAGCAGAATATGATTGCGCAAATGACCACCTTGCTGGCGGCAGAAGGCGTCAATATTGAAAACCTGCTGAATAAGAGTAAGGGAAACTACGCTTACACTATCATCGACACCAACACCCACGTTTCTCAACACACCGTGGATGCAATGAAGTCTTTGGACGGCGTTGTCCGTGTCCGCGTGATTCACTGAGATACTACAAAGTAAAACAACGCTCCGGAGAGGTTTTTGCCTCTCCGGAGCTTCTATTTTTCTTTCAAGGGAAAGAAATGAGAAAAAAAAGTATCGTGTTGCCTTGACAATCGAGACAGAATGTGATATGATATAATAAATAATTATATATAAAAGTTGTTTCCAAGGAGAAGTTATGGACGAAAGGAATATCACAGAACAGCGGTGGGCGCTGATTGGGTTGTCGGTTTTAACGGCTTTGACCCTGGCGGTGTTTGCCTTTTGCTTTCTAGGAGCAGGGAAGATTTTTTCTTCTCAAGAAGAGCCGCCTTCGGTCAATCATACCGACGGAAGTATCAATTCTTCCCAAACCACCGATACGGAGCAGTTATCTTCCATTATTGCCGAAGTACAGACCAAAATGAATAATTTTCAAACGCAGTTGGATTCTCCTTATCTTTTGCTTGTGGGAGAAAAATCCCCTCTGCCCGACGGCTATGACGTGGGTGAGCTGACCCTTTTGACCGGATATGAGACTCTAAAGCTGGAGGCAACCGCCGCCGCAAAATTTAACGAGTTTTTAGCCGCCGCAAAGAAGGCGGGATATTCCGCATCTCTTACCGCGGCATACCGCACGGAAAAACAACAGAAAAAGGCTTACGACGATGCGGTGGAAGGTTTTATGAACGCCGGTTATCCTGCCGAGACTGCCCGCTCTATGGCGGCGTCTTCCGTGGGATCGGTCAACTGTTCTGAACACCAATTGGGCTTTGCCGTGGACTTTTCCAAAAAGGAAATGACCTTGTTGGGGTCCGACGGACGTTCTTTTGAGGAGTACCTCAACGCTACCATGTACAAATACGGCTTTATTCTCAGTTATCCCGCCGGGGAAGAAGAGCAGACAGGGCGGGAAGCCAATACCGTCCATTATCGCTACGTCGGTGTTGATGCCGCCGCGGAAATGCGGGAAGAAGGTTGGACGCTGACGGAATATCGGGATTATCTGAAGACTCAGCTGGATTATTTGAAGCAGTACGTCCAATCCTTGGAAAGTAAGTGATGTTAATGAATTACGCAGAAAATTCCATCGCCTCAAAACGAGCCGACCGCATTGCCGTTGCCGGATTCGTGTTGTCTCTGATGGGGGTAGTGACGGTAATGAACTCACCCTTGCAAGGGGCGGCGTTGTTGCTTTCCCTTTGTTCGAGAAAAACGCAAAAAATGCGGGGTTTACGCTTTGCGGGGATTTTGATTTCCGCCGTCTCTTTAGGCGTTTCGCTGCTTCTTTGGGGATTAATTGCGTGCAACGCCCAAGCGGTATTTTCTTTTTTGACCAAAGCATTTAACGAATTTTATTATTAAGGAGAATTCTTATGAATCATCAGACATCTCTTCCCGCCGCAGGGGAGACGGTAGCCCATATTCACACCACCATGGGAGATATTTCGGTGAAGTTTTTTCCCGAACAGGCGCCCAAAACCGTGGAAAATTTTCTGACCCACGCCAAAAACGGGTATTATAACGGAATTATTTTTCATCGGGTCATTCCCGATTTCATGATTCAAGGCGGCGACCCCACCGGTACCGGTATGGGCGGCGAAAGTATTTGGGGCAGACCTTTTCCCGACGAATTCTCTCGGGAGCTGTTTAATCTCCGCGGAGCTCTTTCCATGGCAAACAGCGGACCCAACACCAACGGAAGCCAATTCTTTATCGTACAGGCGTCTTCTGTGGATCCTCGCATGATGCAACAGGTTCGTCAGGTTTATCCCGAAGAGATTGCCAACGAATACGCGGAACGCGGCGGCACTCCTTGGTTGGACTTCCGTCATACGGTCTTCGGTCAGGTCTTCGGGGGAATGGACGTGGTTGACGCCATTTGTAACGCTCCCCGCAACGGAAGTGACAAACCCTTGGAAGATATTTCCATCACCGGGATAGACGTGGCGGAATATCAAGGATAAATCTCTTGAATCATACCTTTAAAGAATTTCGCATATTTTGAAGGGAAGGAATGGTCTTATGTCTTCTTGGGAAGACTTACGTGTTGCTTGCGAACAATGTCAACGTTGTTCCCTGGGACAGTCTCGAAGGAATTTGGTCTTTGGGGTGGGAAATCCCGAAGCAGATATTCTGTTCGTGGGAGAGGGCCCCGGCGAACAAGAGGATCTGAAGGGGGAGCCCTTTGTGGGCAAAGCCGGGATTTTGTTGGATAAGATGCTTGCCTGTATCGACATGAGCCGCAACGAAAACGTGTATATTGCCAATATCGTCAAGTGTCGTCCGCCCCACAACCGAGATCCTTTTCCCGAAGAGCGTCAGGCGTGCCTTCCTTATTTACGAATGCAGACGAAATTGATCCGTCCCAAGATGATCGTTTGTCTGGGAAAGGTTGCGGCAACCACCATCATTGACCCTTCCTTTTCCATTATGCGTTCCCACGGAGTGTGGTATCAGCGCAACGGCTTTTGGCTTATGGCAACCTTTCACCCCGCCGCGTTGTTGCGCAACGAATCCTTGAAGAGGGACGCATATCAAGACCTTTTGAAGATTCGCGCAAAATATGATGAGTTGACTTCTTCCCAATAAAAAAGGACCGCCCAAAGCAGGCGGCCAGAAAAGGAAGAAACGGAGAAGTAAAACATCGTAATTATTATAACCTATTATTTTTGCGAAAAGTATCGAATTGGGAGAGAGAATTCCAAAAATCTTTCGACTCTTTTCGCAATAGGAGGAATTATGAATCACGAAATTTTTGACAATGCCGTAACTACCGGAAAAAAAGTCCTGCGCAAGGCGGGAGAAACAGCCCTGGATTTGGCGGAGATCGCCCGTATTAAATGGCAGATCGGAGAGCTGAAGAGCACCTTGTCCCGCAAATATCGTCGGTTGGGGACCCTTGCCTGTGAAACCATGGACGAAGGGAATCTGTCTATGGGCGAGGAAATGCAAAAAGTGTATAATGAGATCAACGTTCTCAAGCAGAGAATCGATTCTCTGAAGGAGGAACTTTGAGCCATCTTTTGATTTGTGCCATGGACGCAGAAGCTCAGGGCTTTCGCTCCATGTTGACCCACCGTACCGATGAAACGGTGGGGAATCTGACCTTTTCTTCCGGCAATCTCTGCGGACATCCCGTGATTGTGGTACAATGCGGCGTGGGGAAGGTGAATGCCGCTTTGTGTGTGCAAACCGCTTTGCTGCGGTATTCCCCCGACGCCGTTATTAACGTAGGTGTCGCCGGCGGTGTGGGAACCGGCGTTGTGACCGGTCACGTGGTCATCGGAACCGATACTGTGCAGTATGATTTTGATCTGACGGACATCGGGGAAGCGGACGGGCTGGTTTCTCCCTGTGATGAAACGCTTTCTTCTGCCTTGATGAATGCCGCCCGCACGGTGATTCCCCAAGAGCGTTTGTCTTTGGGACGTATCGCTACGGGAGATCGGTTTGTGGGAGATTCTTCCACCGCCGCACGGATTCGGGATCATTATTCCGCCCTTGCGTGTGAAATGGAAGGGGGCGCCGTGGCTCAGGTCTGCGCCGCGTGGGGGGTTCCTTGCGGGGTTCTGCGCGCCGTTTCAGACAATGCCAACGAGCATTCTGAGATGGATTTTCCCACCTTTTTGGCGTCTGCCGTAAAAGAAACCGAAAAAATCATCGTGGCGTATTTTGAGGGATTGGTATGACCAAAAGTGCAAAACAACCCCGTAAAGGGTTTCTCTTGGGGGCAATGGTGCTGTCTCTGTCGGGCTTTTTGTCCAAACTGTTCGGCGCCGTATGTAAAATCCC
>JAZSJP010000002.1:0-2817 GCA_045534395.1 Eubacteriales bacterium
CCTTGACTTCCTTTGCCTGAATCCATCTGCCCTCTTCGGGAATGGGTGCGGGACCGTGGTGCGGACCCTTGGCGACGATACACATGTTTTCAACTTCGTGGGAATAGATCATATTGTGTAACTCCTTTCAAAAATCCGGGATATAATTTTTAACTATATTATTATAATATAATTTTTCCCAATTTGCAAGAGGTTTTTCCTCAATGGACAGGCTTTTAACAAAATTTTCGGAATTGAGAGGGGTGAAGAAGGGGATCGTGGGTTGATTTTTCAAAAAAAGTATGGTAAAATGTAAGAAATACGTATGAGGGAGCATTTCTATGAAGGAATATTATCCGTTGACCGTGGCGGGTGTCCGTCGCAATCTGCCTATTTGTCCGTTAAACGAAACGCTTTGCATTGCCGGATTCGTGATTTTCGGGGACGTGGAATTGACCCGTGCCTGCGCAGGGGATCTGTTGAAAAAGGCGCCGGAATTCGATCTGCTGATTACGGCGGAGTCCAAAGGAATTCCCCTTGCCCACGAAATGGCGGCTCAGGCGGGAATGAACAAATATATCCTTGCCCGCAAGGCACCAAAACTGTATATGAAAGATCCCGTTGCCGTGGAAGTCAAATCTATTACCACCACGGCGCGGCAAACCTTGTATTTGGATAAATTGGATATGGAAGCCATGAAGGGAAAGCGCATTCTCATCGTGGACGACGTTATCTCCACGGGAGAATCTTTGGCGGCGTTGGTTTCTTTGGTGGAGCAAGCCGGGGGAAATATCGTGGGCAAAATGGCAATTTTAGCCGAGGGTGATGCCAAAGACCGTGACGATATCGTTTATTTGGAATATCTTCCTCTCTTTAATAAAGAAGGAAATCCTCTGTAATTTTTGAAAAATTTTGAAAGGAGAAGATCATGGGGACGATCTTGCAGGTGGACGGTCTGTGTAAGACCTTTTCCGTGCGCACCCTGTTTCACGACGTTTCGTTCAAGGTAAACGAGGGCGATCGCATCGGCATTGTCGGCGTCAACGGTGCCGGAAAAACCACCCTGTTTCGAATCCTGACGGGTGCCGAGGAATACGACGCCGGCTACGTGACCAAAGAAAAAGAGTTGACCGTGGCTCACATGGAGCAGTATTCCGATTTTACCTCGTCCGACACTGCATACGAAGAAGTGTTGTCTCAATTTTCTTCTCTTTTGGCGTTGGAGCAAGATCTGGAGCAGGTCAACGCCGCTTTGGAATCTTCTGCAGACGAAGGTCTCATTCGTCGTCAGCACACTCTGTTGGAAACCTTTGAGCGAGACGGGGGATTGACCTTTCGGGGGAGAGTTCGTTCCACGTTGTTGGGGCTTGGCTTGACCGAAACCGAAATTTCTCTTCCCATGACTTCGTTGTCAGGGGGACAACGTACTCGGGTGTTGTTGGCAAAGATCCTTTTGTCGGGAGCAAAATTGCTTTTTTTGGACGAACCCACCAACCATTTGGATATTCCGTCCATTGTGTGGTTGGAAGGTTTTTTGACGGAATATAAAGGCGCCGTCATCGTTGTTTCCCATGACCGTTTCTTTTTGGATCGAGTCACCAACCGTACTTTGGAATTGGAACATGAAAAGGTAACGGTTTACGAGGGAAATTACTCTTATTATAAAGAAAAGAAAGCCTTTGATCGCTTGACCTTGGAGCGGGATTACGAAAAGAAAAAGAAGGAAATTGCCCGCATCGAAGGAATCATTGCCCAACAAAAACACTTCGGACAAGAACGCAATTACGTCACCATTCGCAGTAAGCAAAAGCAGATCGATCGCATTGCCGCGAATCTGGAAAAGCCGGAAGACGATCCCGAAAGTATTGGTTTTGTTTTTCGTGCCGAGTCGGGGACGGGAAACGAGGTTTTGAAAGCAGAAAATCTTTCCAAATCCTTTGATGACAAAGCGCTGTTCCGCTCCGTCACATGGACGCTGTATAATCAACAACACGCCTTTTTGGTGGGGCCCAACGGGTGCGGAAAAACCACCCTTTTGAAAATTTTCTTGGGACAGGAAGTCGCCGATACGGGCGTTTCGGAATTCGGTGCCCGGGTCAAGGTGGGATATTACGACCAGACCATCGGGGATCTGCACGATGAAAAGACGGTGTTTGAGGAAGTTTGTGACGCCTATCCCAAAATGGGCAACACCGCCGTGCGCACGGCATTGGGGGCGTTTTTGTTTCGGGGAGACGACGTGTTCAAGAAGATCTCCGTCCTTTCCGGGGGAGAACGCGCTCGGGTTGCCTTGACAAAACTGATGCTGTCGGGTGCTAATCTTTTGATTTTGGACGAGCCCACCAACCACTTGGATATTCCTTCCAAGGAAGCCTTGGAAGAAGCGTTGTTGTCTTACGACGGGACGCTGTTGGCAGTTTCCCACGACCGATATTTTATCAACCGTTTGGCGGATCGAATTTTGGAATTGACCCACGACGGTATCACTTCTGTCTCCGGAAATTACGACGATTACCTCTCCTTTTGTGCCCGCCGTCCCGAACCCGCACCGGTTGTTATACAAACGCAGACGGTTGCGGAAAAGCCGAAAGAGAACGAATACGTAAAAAAGAAGGCGGAACAGGCGGTCGCTCGCAAAAAGCAAGCCCGACTGTCCCGCATCGAATCTGAAATTGCGCAAAAAGAAGCCGAGGCAGAAGAATTAACGGCGCTCTTTTCCGACCCCGGCGTGGCGTCGGATTTTTCCCGTGTGGCAGAAATTTCTGCTCGGCTGGAAGAACTGAAAAACGCCACCGACGCTCTTTATGAAGAATGGGATTCCCTTTCTTCCGAGTGAAG
>JAZSJP010000227.1:0-18802 GCA_045534395.1 Eubacteriales bacterium
GGCTGTTTCTGAAACCGGCATGGGCGTGGTGGAAGACAAAGTCATCAAAAACCATTACGCTTCCGAATATATTTATAACGCCTATCGGGACACGAAGACCTGCGGCGTCATTGATGAAGACAAGGCGTTCGGCGTAAAGAAAATTGCCGAACCCATCGGTGTCGTTGCCGCCGTCATTCCCACAACGAACCCCACCTCTACCGCCATTTTCAAGTGCCTTTTGGCATTAAAGACCCGCAACGGTATCATCATCTCTCCCCACCCGAGAGCCAAAAAGTCCACCATTGAAGCCGCTCGTATCGTTCTTCAGGCGGCAGTCAAGGCAGGCGCTCCCGAGGGAATCATCGGCTGGATCGACGTTCCGTCTTTGGAAATGACGAATTTAGTCATGAAAGAATCGGACATCATTCTTGCCACCGGCGGTCCCGGCATGGTAAAAGCCGCCTATTCTTCCGGAAAGCCCGCCGTGGGCGTCGGCGCCGGAAATACCCCTGCCATCATTGACGATACCGCGGACTTAACCGTTGCAGTCAACTCCATCATTCATTCCAAGACCTTCGACAACGGTATGATCTGCGCTTCCGAGCAGTCGGTCATCGTTCTTAAATCGGTCTACGATACCGTGCGCAAGGAATTTGCCGCCCGCGGTTGCTATTTTCTGAACGAAGAAGAGACCGAAAAGGTTCGCAAGACCATTCTCATCAACGGTGCCCTGAACGCCAAGATCGTCGGTCAAAAAGCGGCGAAAATTGCCGAATTGTCCGGCGTTTCCGTTCCCGCCGAGACCAAGATCTTGATCGGCGAAGTGGAAAGCGTGGAATTGAGCGAGGAATTCGCCCATGAAAAACTGTCTCCCGTCTTGGCAATGTACAAAGCGGAAGACATTCAGGACGCCTTCACCAAGGCGGAACGTCTGGTTGCCGACGGCGGCTACGGACACACCTCTTCCATTTATCTGAACGCCGTCACCGAGCAGGCAAAGTTGAATGAATTTGCCGCCCGCATGAAGACCTGCCGTATTTTGGTCAACACCCCCTCTTCCCACGGTGGTATCGGCGATCTGTACAACTTCAAACTGACTCCTTCCCTGACGCTGGGTTGCGGTTCTTGGGGCGGAAACTCCGTCTCGGAGAACGTAGGAGTCAAACACTTGCTGAACGTCAAAACCGTTGCCGAAAGAAGGGAAAATATGCTTTGGTTCCGCGCACCTGAAAAGGTTTACATCAAAAAAGGCTGTCTGCCCGTTGCTTTGGACGAACTGAAAAACGTCATGGGCAAGAAGAAGGCGTTTATCGTCACCGACTCGTTCCTGTATCAGAACGGATATACAAAACCCATCACCGATAAATTGGACGAAATGGGCATTTTGCACGCAACCTTCTCCAACGTTCAGCCCGACCCCACCTTGGCAAACGCCAAGGAAGGTGCCGCACAGATGGCAGCCTTCGCGCCTGACACCATCATCGCCATGGGCGGCGGTTCTGCCATGGACGCGGCAAAGATCATGTGGGTTCTTTACGAACACCCCGAAGCCGACTTTGCCGATATGGCAATGCGCTTCTCCGATATTCGCAAGCGCATCTACACCTTCCCCAAGATGGGAGAAAAAGCCTACTTTATCGCCATTCCTACCTCGGCGGGTACCGGCTCTGAGGTTACGCCCTTTGCCGTTATCACCGACGAGAAGACCGGCGTGAAATATCCCTTGGCGGACTACGAACTCATGCCCGATATGGCAATCGTAGACACCGACCTGCACATGTCCGCACCCAAGGGTCTGACCTCGGCATCGGGAATCGACGCCGTTTCCCACGCCATGGAAGCCTATGCATCCATTATGGCAACGGATTACACCGACGGCCTTGCCTTGAAGGCTCTGAAGACCATTTTTGAATATCTGCCCCGCGCCTACGACAACGGCCAGACCGACGTGGAAGCTCGGGAAAAGATGGCAAACGCCGCCACCATCGCCGGTATGGCATTTGCCAACGCCTTCTTGGGAGTCTGCCACTCCATGGCACATAAATTGGGTGCCTTCCATCATCTGCCCCACGGCGTTGCCAACGCGCTGATGCTGGAACAGGTCATTCGCTTCAACGCCACCGAAGTTCCCACCAAAATGGGAACCTTCTCTCAGTACGCTTATCCCCACACGGAAGCACGCTATGCCGAAATCGCCGATTATCTTGGCGTAAAAGGCAAAACCGACGCCGACAAAGTGGAAGGCCTCATCGCTCTGTACAACGACCTGAAGCATAAAGTCGGCATCAAAGATTCCATTGCCGAATACGGCGTTGACGAAGCCGACTTCTTGGCACGTCTCGACGACATGGTGGAACAGGCCTTCGACGACCAATGCACCGGTGCAAACCCCAGATATCCCCTTATGAGCGAAATTAAGCAAATGTATCTGAACGCCTATTACGGCAAGCACGACGCCGTCTGAGAAAGGAGCAGAGCATGAATCTGAATCAAGTTTACGTAACCCGCCCCGACAAAGTGATTTATCGCGACGGAGACAAAATCATCAAAGTCTTCAACGACACCTTTTCCAAAGAAGGAATTCTGCGGGAAGCCATGAACAACGCCATTTTGGAGACCACGGGACTTGCCGTTCCCAAGGTCATCGAAGTCTGTAAAGCCGACGGGAAATGGGCCATCGTGGAAGAATTCGTGGAAGGCAAAACCCTGGAACAATTGATGGCGGAACACCCCGAAAAGGAAGACGAATACCTCAACCTCTTCGTCGACCTGCAAATGAAGATCCACGCCACCAAGGCACCTTCCATGCTCATTCGTCTGCGGGATAAAATGAGGGGCAAGATTTCCGAAGCAAACCTCGACGCCACCACCCGCTACGATCTGCACACTCGTTTGGAAGGCATGAAGCGGCACACCAAAATCTGCCACGGAGATTTCAATCCTTCCAACGTCATCATTACCCCCGACGGCACCGCCTACGTCATCGACTGGGCACACGTGACCCAAGGGAACGCGTCCGCCGACGTTGCCCGCACCTATCTGCTGTTCTGGTTGGAAGGCAAAGAAGCGTTGGCAAAGAAATATATGCACCTGTTCTGCGAAAAGAGCGATACCGCCTATCAGTACGTTCAGAAATGGCTTCCCATCGTTGCCGCATCTCAGTCGGTGAAGGGAAAGCCCGAAGAACAAGAACTGCTGCTCAAATGGGTTGACGTGGTGGAATACGAATAATTTCAACGCGGCTTATTGACCCTTTTGTACCCTTCTGCATAAGATGGATTGAATCTTATGGGAAGGGGCGGCATTATGAAAATCGTAACCGTAAAATCCCCCCGACTTCTTCGGGGACTGCTGAAAACGATTTTCGGCATCAAAGACTGATTCTGCACGGCGGAGAGATTTTCTCTCCGCCAAATTTGTCAATTCAGACAGAAAATTGGGAATCTTTTGTGGATTCTTTGAAAAGTCTCTTGACTTTTTGCAAACAAAAGGTATATAATAAAATACACGGGTATAATATATCAGAATACATGAAACAGAAGGAGTGTTCCAAGTGCTTCCGGAAAAACGTAAGGAAATTTTTTCCATTCCCAACGTGCTTTGCTACGTGCGAATCTTACTGCTGCCGGTTTTTGCCATCTTATTTTGCTTGAAATTGGACACCGTTGCCGCCGCCACGGTGCTTCTTTCCGCCGCCACCGACGTTTTGGACGGCATTATTGCTCGTAAATTTCACATGGAAACGGAATTGGGAAAAATTCTCGACCCCTTGGCAGACAAACTGACCCAAGCCGTGGTCTCGGGTTGCCTGCTCTTCCGGTATCCCATCATGTGGGTTCTTTTTTCCGTAATCATCATTAAGGAAAGTTTTCAAGGTATCGGCGGACTTTTACTCTACCGTAAATTGAAATCCATGCGCTCTTCGGAATGGTTCGGAAAATTGTCCACCGCTTTCTTCTACGCCGTCATGGCATATTTGGTGCTTTTTGCTCCCGAACCGGCAAACGCTTGGTACGTCATCCTTCCCGTGTTGGCAAGCACAGGCCTTATGCTCTTTGCCTTGGTGCGCTACGCCATTCGCTTCATTCAAGTCGTCACGGCTCTGAAGGAAGAGCAAACCACCGTCACGGCAAAATAAAAATACAAGAGGGACTGCACAACAGTCCCTCCTTTTTGTTAAATTAAAAGAATAGCACCTACCCGTTCCACCCTTTAACGAATGAAATTCGTCAACCTTGGCTTTTCTTTCGCTTCCTTTCTTTTCTCCCGAAAAATACAAAAACCGTCAAAATTGAAGAGAAAAGTGCTATTCTTCCCCCTTTGACGAATAAAATTCGTCAACCGCGACTTTTCTTTTGCTTCCTTTCTTTTCTCCCGAAAAATACAAAAACCGTCAAAATTGAAGAGAAAAATGCTATTCTTCCCCCCTTTGACGAATAAAATTCGTCAACCGCGGCTTTTCTTTCGCTTCCTTTCTTTTCTCCCGAAAAGAAAGGAAGACCCTCGTTCCCTACTCCGCCAAAATGCCGCCCAACAAGAGGATTCCCAAGTTATCCCGATAAATTTCGTTGAATTGGGATATGGGCAAGGGGTTGACTCCCCGCCCGCACTCGATGGTATATCCCGGCAAATTGTAGGTTTGGATAAACCAATCTTTATAGCCGGCAAACCCGGACGAATAGGGCGTTTCTTCCACGGTATATCCGCTGACTTGGGAGAATCGACGGGCAATTTCCAAAGAATTTTCCGGCTGATAATCAAGATATTTCCAGAAAATAATCTCCCCTTGCGTGTGGTACGCAAGAATCAAGCGGAAATTTTGCTGCTCGGTAAATTGTCCCATGGCGCGGGATTCCGGCGCCGAAAAAGGTGCCGTCCCCACAAAATCCCGGGGGCCGGGTCGGGTAAATCCCTGTTCATACTTAATGCGACGCGCCTCTTCCCAGCCGGCGGGATAATTCAGATTCAAATCAGTACCCACAATATTCGCCTTCCACCCCTCGGGGAAGGGCAAGTCGGTGTTCAGAGCCAAGGCGGCGTTGTATTCCCGCGAGCCGGGAGCATATTCTCCCGTCACCAAATCCACGCCGTCGGGGTTCACCATAGGCACCAAAACGAAGGTGGTGCGCCGCCACAATTCCCTCACGTCGTACCCACCCAAAGAGACTCCCATGGAATAGGCGCGACACATTTGCTCGGTAAATTTCATCAACACCGGCGTGGTAATCCACTCGTTGGCGTGATGGGACGCGTTGTATCCCACCTTGATGGGTCCTTCCCCAAACATTAAATAAGGAATGGACTGACCGTTCACAGACCGCCCCACCACCCCCGTGCGCAAAAAAGGATACCGCTTGGTCAATCCCTCAATATTCCGCCGCAGGGTCTGTGACGTGTAGGGAATGTCGGTCAGCACCACCGAATCCCGCAAAGGAACCACCACCCGCTGACCGATGCGAAGGTCGTTGGGATTCAAGTCCGGGTTCGCCGTTTCAATGGCAGTAACCGAGGTATTATACCGCCGCGCCAAGGAAAAAAAGGTATCGCCCTGACGAATCAAATGGGTTCGATACCCCATAATGTAAGGCTCCAGGGCACTCCACGTCCTCGCCCCAACCACACCGTCGGGGGTCAGTCCCATGCTCTGCTGAAACCGAATCACACCGTTTTGCGTCCGCTGACCGAAAATGCCGTCCACGGTACCCGCATTAAAGCCTAAGCGATTCAAAACCGACTGTAGCAACGCCACGTCGGGTCCTCGAGAATTCAATCGAATCGTATCCATATCATACCTCCTATCTTTGTATATGGTATGACAAAAAAGCGGCCGTTAGACGTTGACAGCAGAAGATTTTTTGTATAACTCGTAGGGGGATTTTATGAATTTATTACAACTGCTCTTTGGAAAATGCTGTGTTTTGTGCGGAAAAACCATGGAACCACGGGAAAAATCGAAAACTTGCAAAGATTGTCTTACTCTCATGGAAGAAAATCGCGTTTTTCTTCCGGCAAAGGAAACGAAAACTCACGTTTCTCTCTACGCCTTTTCCGACCCCATTCGCCTTGGCTTACATCGCTTTAAATATCGGGGGAAGAAGGCCTTCGGACAGTACGTGGGTCGCAAAATGGCGGAGCGCTTCCGTCAGCGGGGAGAGTGCGCCGACCTTGTCACCTGTGTTCCCCGGGCAAAAGACGAACTGCCCAGAATGTACAATCAAAGCGAAGTCATCGCCAAGGTCATGGCAAAGGAATTGAACCTTCCCTTTGCTCCAAAATTGCTGAAAAAGAAACGGGGAATTCCGTCTCAAACCCATTGCACCACCCCTCTGATGCGGGAAGAAAATGCGAAAAAAGCGTATTTTGCAAACCCTTCGGCACAAAATATTCAGGGTTTGCGGGTGCTTTTGGCAGACGACCTTTACACCACAGGCGCCACGGCACGAGCGTGCAGTGAAATTTTGAAAACCCAAGGCGCCGCCGAGGTCTTGGTCTACACCGCCGTCTCCCATCGTTCCGAAATCATCACTCCCTTGGCGGCAAATTTCGACCGCGGTCACGTCCACGCGGAATTCGAAACCCCCGTCCCGTATCAAAACCGAAAATTCCACAACAAAAAGGGAAATCTTTTCGAAAAACTTCAATACTTTCTCCGCAAATTCAAATAATCTACCGCAAAGAATAAATTTATCTTGACATTTCCCGGAAAATATGATACAATAGACTGCAAAGCAATGAATTGCCTACGGCATAATATATTCGGAGGCATAGCGAAGCGGTCATAACGGGCGCGGAAACCGAAGCGCCGCCGGGGGCGGATACAGCGAGGGTTGCGCGACGCCGCGGTCGAAAAAAGCAAGCACCCACGGATGCGCCGATTTTTTCGGGCACCGCAAGAGGGCACGGCTTCTCTTCTACTTGCATTTTCATAATTTAATATTCGGAGAGTTATCGAAGCGGTCATAACGAGGCGGTCTTGAAAACCGTTTGCCCTAATCGGCACGTGGGTTCGAATCCCACACTCTCCGCCAAAACAAAAATCCTGTCGATTGTTGTCGACAGGATTTTTATTTTGTACAATTTTAAAACTTGACGTCGGGGGAAATATAGGGCAGAGAAAATCCGATGATATTGGCGCCCTCACCCATGGCGGCACGTTTGAAGCGGGCAATGGGGAAGCGGCGGAAGAAGGTGTCCAAGGTCTTGACGATGACGTCTTCGTCATACTCGTCGAAGGTTGCCATCATATACTGATACAATTCCTGACGCTCCAGCCGATGTTTTGCGTAATAATACAGAATAAAATCGTGCAACAGATAGGGTCCGAGAATGTCCTCAGTCTTTTGGTCAGCCTTCAATTCGGGAGAGATGTCCGTTGCCGCAACGTCAAAAAGAGCGTCTCCCAGACGTCCGCCGTAGCGTTTTGCAAGCAATTCCACCAACGCCTTAATCAAAGTTTTGGGAACCGAAGCGTTGACGTTGTAATGGGACAGGGTGTCTCCAGCAAAGGTGCAGAATCCCAAAGCGGCTTCCGACAAATCTCCCGTGCCTACCGCAAGGGCGTTGTAGCGGTTTGCCATATCAAAGAGAATCTGCGCCCGCTCCCGCGCTTGAGCATTTTCGTAGGTGACGTCGGTAGTCTCCCCGTCGTGACCGATTTGTTTCAAATGAGAAGAAACGGCGTCTTTGATGTCCATTTCAAACACCGTAACGCCCAATTCTTCCATCAAAATATGGGCGTTGGTGTGGGTGCGCTTTCCGGTGCCGAAGCAGGGTAAGGTCATGGCGATAATGTTTTCTGCGGGCAATTCCGCCATTTTCATGGCTTCCGACGCCACCATGAGCGCCAAGGTGGAATCCAAGCCCCCCGAAACGTTGACGGCAAGGTGCTTCATGCCGGAAGAAACGATGCGGGTATACAATGCCTGAATTTGCAGATGGAACAATTCGCCCAAATATTTTTTGGGGTCGTTTTTGCCGTAATAGGGGAATCTCAGGTCTGCATGAGGACGACGGGTCGATTCCCAACCTTCCGCCGCCGCTTCATCGTCATAAGCGGCACAGATGGGCGACGGACGGGTCTGCAAAGCAAAATCCATGGTCTTTCCCCCTTGGTAAACGCCGCAAAAACCTTGATACACCCCGTCGGAAACCGCTTCTCCAAAGCCGGGATTCGCCACGGCAACCACGCAATTTTTGGCGGCGGAGATTTTCTGGCACAGGTCGGTGACGTCGGCAGAAAGACAGGGATACCCCGCCATGGCGGTGGGAAGAAGCAAAACGTCGCCTTCTCCCTCTCCGTTGGCGGTGATGACGAACGTCTTGCCAAAGGCTTCAAATTCGGGCTTTTTGCCCAACTCACCGTTTTTCAGATACAAATTCCCGATTTGATCGGTGGACGTAATCACCACCACGGGGTGTTCCGCCGTGTAATCGCAAAGACGGTCTAAGGCACGATCGCATTGGTCAATAAAAGAGCGATAGGCAAATTTCATGCCGCAAGTCACGCCGCTGACCCCCAAAGCGGGGAAGAGATACACGTCGGCGGGATTTTGTTCCATAAAAGAAATCATAGACGACACGTTGGCGTCAGCATCTCCGGGAACAATGGGCAAAACAACAGACAACAGTTTCATAAATTTCTCCTTAAAAGTGGTGTGTTCTTTTTCTTTTTGAGAAAAGCCCCCACCACCGCAAAAGGCGGTCCCCCTCCCCCTCGCCCCTGAGGCGGTGGGAGGCAAGAAAACGTGCAAGGCTTCTTCTTTTCTCAAACTAAAACGTTTTCAAACGCAAGAATTGCGTTTGCCTTGGCTTTTCTTTCTTGGTTCTTCTTTCTTTTCACCCGAAAAGAAAGAAGAACCATCCTAATCCCTCATTTCCAAAAGCGCCACGGCGCGGGCGGCAATGCCTTTGCCTTCGCCCGTGAATCCAAGACCTTCTTCGGTCTTTCCCTTGACGTTGACGCAGGCTTGGTCGATGCTCAAAGCCGCGGCGATGTTTTTTCTTATTTCCGTGGCATAGGGCGTGATTTTGGGCAACTGACAAATGACGGTGCAATCCACGTTGACAACGAAAAATCCTTGAGATTTCAAGAATTGTGCCGTGTCTTTCAACAGCATCAAACTGTCGGCGCCCTTCCATTGCGGGTCGGTATCGGGGTATCGGCGACCGATGTCCCCCAATCCTGCGGCACCCAACAACGCGTCGGTGACAGCGTGCAACAGTACGTCGGCATCGGAATGCCCCAAAAGACCCTTTTCGAAGGGAATGTCCACGCCACCGATGATGCACTTGCGTCCTTCCGTCAGGCGATGCACGTCATACCCTTCTCCGATTCTAAAATTCATAATCCTCTCCTAATGTTTCATTTTTCTCTGTTTTCCCTTGCCGTCCCCCGCCTCAGAGGCGAGGGGAAGGGGGACCGATGCGCGCGAGAGCGCGTGTTGGCGGAAGGGGCAAATTTTGCATTTTGCACTTTGCATTTTGCATTTTCACGGTTTTGCTTTCAGGGAATAGATGGGCATTCCCATTTCCGAAAAGCGGGTCTCGTACTCGGTGTGATAGGGATTGGAAATATCGGAATGGTGCAAATCCTCGGTGTAATCGTAAATTTCGTAACCGCATTCCCGGAATTGCTCCACGGAAAAGTCAAAGAGGGGTTTGTTGTCGGTCTTGAATTCAATGTGTCCGTCGGGCTTCAAAATCGTACGGTATTTTTCCAAAAAGTTGGCGTGCGTCAGCCGACGGTCGGCATATTTTTTGTTGGGCAAGGGGTCGGAAAAATTCAGATACAGTACCGAAACCGATGCCGTGGGGCACAACGCCGTATGGGTCACGTCCTGTAAAATGGGGGTTCGGTTTTCGTCCAGCCCCATAAAGGTCTTTTCGGTGCCTTCCGTTAGGTCTTTGGCGTCTGCCAATAAGAATTTTACGTTTTTAATCTCTTCCCGCGCCGCTTTTTCCGCCGCCATGACGATGACGTCGGGGATTTTTTCCAAAGCGTAAAAGGTCACGTGGGGATTGTCTTTTGCAAGAGCGGTAACGAATTTTCCCTTTCCGCACCCCACTTCCACGCGGATTTCTCCGTCACTTGCGGGAATCACGGGCACGAAATATTCAGAAACCCGTTCCAAACGGGGAAGGGTGTTTTTCTTCTTTCTGGCTCTCATGTTATTCTTCCTTTCTTCGGTCAAACCAAATCAAAAGCACCGTCACATCGGCGGGATTTACCCCCGAGATTCGAGACGCTTGTCCAATGGATTCGGGACGGAATTTGTTCAATTTTTGCTGGGCTTCCAGACGCAAACCCGTCACGGTGGTGTAATCTAAATCCGAAGGTAATTTACGGTTTTCCAACTTTTTGAACTCTTCCACCGCAGACAACTGACGGCGGATATATCCCTCGTATTTCAAGGAAATTTCCACCTGCTCCGTCACGGCGTCGGGCAAAGACGGACGGTTTTTGTCTACCGATTCCAAGTCGGCGTAATTCAATTCGGGGCGACGAATCAAATCCGCAAGGCTGACGCTTCCGTGCACCGCGGGCGACCCTTTTGCCTCCAAAATCTCCCGTACCGATTCGGGGGAGAAATGGGTATTGCGGCACCGTTTTTCTTCGGCGTCCACCAAGCGGTATTTTTCCAAAAATTTTGCGTACCGCTCTTCGGAAATCAGACCGATGCGATACCCAAGGGGGGTCAGGCGACGGTCGGCGTTGTCCTGACGAAGCAACAGACGATATTCCGAGCGAGACGTCATCATGCGGTAGGGCTCGTTGGTACCCTTCGTCACCAAATCGTCCAACAACGTACCGATATAAGAAGAGGCTCGGTCAAGCAGCAGAGGGGCTTCCCCCTTCAACTTCAACGCGGCGTTGACGCCTGCGACGAACCCTTGGGCGGCGGCTTCCTCGTACCCCGAAGTTCCGTTGAACTGTCCGGCACCGTACAATCCCGGAAAATCCTTAAACTCCAAGGTTGCAGACAACTGCAAGGGGTCGACGCAATCGTATTCGATGGCGTACGCGGTGCGCATGACTACGGCGTGTTCAAACCCTTCCAAGGAGTGAAGCATTTGCAGTTGAACGTCCTCGGGAAGAGACGACGAAAAGCCTTGCAAATACATTTCTTCCGTTTCGCTTCCCATGGGTTCCAAAAAGAGTTGATGCCGTTCTTTGTCGGCAAAACGGACGATTTTATCCTCAATGGACGGACAATAACGAGGTCCGATTCCGGTGATATTTCCCGAATACAGGGGAGAGCGATGCAAATTTTCCCGAATGATGCGGTGGGTTTCGGCGTTGGTGTGTACCAAATAACAATCGTGGGTATTTTTCCCGATATTTTTCCCCTCGTTTTCAAAGGAGAAGGGCACGATTTTTTCATCCCCCGACTGTTTTTCCAACCGAGAAAGGTCTACCGACGACCGCTTGATGCGAGGGGGAGTTCCGGTCTTGAACCGCAAGAGGGAAATGCCCAATTTCTTCAGAGAATCCGTCAGTCCCGTGGCGGCAAACATTCCGTCGGGACCGCCCTCGTAACTCGTTTCGCCGACGATAATGCGTCCCTTGAGATAGGTACCCGTGGAGAGAATGACGGCCTTTGCCCGATATTGGGCGCCCAAATGAGTGGTTAAAATCCATTGGTCTCCGTCTCGGGTCAATTCTTTGATTTCCGCCTGTTTTAATTCCAAATTCTCTTCTAATTCCAAGAGGTGCTTCATTTTATCGGAATAGCGGCGGCGGTCGGCTTGAATCCGCAGAGAGTGAACGGCGGGTCCTTTCCCCAAATTCAGCATACGGCTCTGGAGAAAAACTTGGTCGGCAACTTTCCCCATTTGACCGCCCAAGGCGTCCAATTCCCGCACCAAATGGCCCTTTGCGGTGCCGCCGATGGAAGGATTGCAGGGCAAATTTGCCACGGCGTCCAGGCAGATGGTGAACAAAATCGTCTTTTGTCCCAACCGCGCTCCCGCAAATGCCGCTTCGATGCCCGCGTGCCCGGCACCCACAACGGCAATATCACATTGTCCGGCTTGATAGTAAGTCATAGAAGTCCTTTCCCTTCTTTCTTTTTTCACGAGAAAAAAGAAAAAAGCAAAGAAAAAAGCGTAGGCGCGACAATTTCATTGTCGTGGAATAAAGCAATTTTTATAACGTCTTCGGCGAATGTAATTCGCCGACGTTTGCTTTTCTTTTTGGTTCTTTTTCTTTTCACACGAAAAGAAAAAGAACACCGTCCCTAATTTTGCACTTTGCATTTTGCATTCATCACTTCCCCACGCAGAAACGGGAGAAGATTTCGTGAACCACCTGTTCGGAGACCGTTTCTCCGGTAAGTTCGCCCACGGCAGCGATGGCTTCTTCCAAGTCGGAGACGATGACGTCGGGGGTCAGCGCCAAATTTTCCCACGCCCGAGTCAGAGCGGTTTGAATTCGGCAAAGACAATGATAGTGCCGTCCGTTGGAGATCACTGCTTTCCCCGAGGGAATCTCGGCGGCAAACAAGGTTTTCACGTAGTCCGACAGAGCGTCCATGCCCTGTCCGGTTTTTGCGCTGACGAAAAAGCACGGCGCTTCGGTTGCCCAAGGGGGCAGGTTCTCAGAATTTCTTAAATCGGATTTATTAAACAAAAATACGGTTTTTCCTTGGCATTGCAAGGCTTCTTGGGCAATTTTGCGGTCTTCGTCGTTGACGTCGGGAGAAAAGATACAGAAAATCAACTCTGCCTTTTCCATTTCTTTCAAAGCGCGGGAAACACCGATTTTTTCCACGGTGTCGTCGGTGGTTCGAATCCCCGCCGTGTCGGTTAAAATCAATTTTACGTCCCCGAAGACCACCGATTCCTCCACGGTATCTCGGGTGGTTCCGGCAATTTCCGTAACAATGGAACGGTCGGTGCCGGAGAACCGATTCATCAGGCTGGATTTCCCCACGTTGGGGCGTCCGCACAGGGCGGTTTTTACCCCTTCCCGCAAAACCCTTCCCGTAGCGTAGGTTGCACACAGGTCGTCCACGGTCGTGCGGGAAGATTTCAGCAAATCGCGGATTTCTTCCGTGGAAACTTCCCCGATTTCGTCATCGGGATAATCCACGTACGCCAACAGTTTTGCGGCGATTCCCAACAGCTCGCTGCGCAATTGGGAAATGGCGGTCCCCACCCGTCCGTCCAGCTCGCTCATGGCGGCTCCGGCGGCAGAAGCGTACTCGGCGTCAATAAGATCCATGACTCCTTCCGCGCGGGTTAAATCACTTTTTCCGTTGAGGAATGCGCGCTTGGTGAATTCTCCCGCCGCCGCTTGACGGGCACCGTGACAAAACAACAACCGCAATACGCGATCCAACAAATAAACCCCGCCGTGGCAGGAAAATTCCACCGTATCTTCCCCGGTGTAGGAAAAGGGAGCGCGAAAAGCACAGACCACGCACTCGTCGATTACTTCGTCCCCATCAACGATGCGGGCAAAAACCACGTTGCGCTTTTGTCCCTCGTCGATTAAATTCCCCGTCAGACGCAATACTCCCCGGGCAATGGAAAACGCCTCGGGACCCGACATGCGGATCACCCCAATGGCGGCACGGAAAGGCGCTGTGGCAAGAGCGGCAATGGTGGACATAGATACCTCCAAGGAATGCTGAATTAGGGGGTGGTGTTCTTTTCTTTCTTTTCGCGAAAAGAAAGAAAAGAACCAAAAGAAAGAAAAGCTGAGGTCGGCGGAATGCTTCCGCCGAAGGAAGGAAAACATTAGAAAATATTCTCCGCGACGAATATAATTCGTCGTGCCTTTGCTTTTCTTTGTTACTTTCTTTTCTCATGAAAAGAAAGTACATAAACATAAAAAGAGCGGATTGACGAAACATCAATCCGCTTTCGTTGTCAGTTTTCGGAATCCATGGTAAAGGGAGTTCCGCCGGTAATGGGGGTGGCGGTGGCTCCGGCAGTTTCCACGGTTACGGAAGCGGGAGCTTCGGGAGCCTTCGCGGCAGCTCCGGAAAGTTTTTCTCCGGGCAAATGAGTGATGGGTCCGGTGTAGACGTCACCCTCGGGAACGTATTCCCGACGAGGTTTCCGATCTTCGAAAGAGCGTTTTGCGTATCCGCCCTTTCCGCCGCGGTTGGAATCCCGACGAGGTCCGCGATCGTTCCGATTTCCCTTGCGAGGTCCACGGTCGGGACGGGGTGCGGGGCCGTCTTCTCCGCAATAAGAAACCACAACTCTGCGATTGGGATCTTCGCCTACGGAGTAGGTGGTAACGTTTTCAAAATCCTGCAATTTTGCATGAATGATGCGTCTCTGGAAGGACGTCATGGGGGGCAACGTGGTCTTTCTGCGATTCTTCACCACGTTGGTTGCCGTCTTAATTGCCAAAGCTTCGAGACGGTTCTTGGTCTTTTCCTTATAATCGTTGACGTTAAAAGAAATTTTGTAATATTCACCGCAGTCGCGGTTGACGATGAGAGAAAGGAGCAGTTGCAGAGCGTCCACGCCTTCTCCCCGGTTTTTCATCAAAAGATTGGCGTTATCGCCGGTGACTTGAACCACCACGGTGTCTTTTTGAAGGGTGATGTCCAGAGCCACGTCTTCGACGCCCATTTTTTCAAAGAGACCTTCGACGTAATCCCGCACGCATTGGCAAGCGTCGGGGGTGTAGGTAATCTTTACTTCCGCGTCTTTGGCACCGATTCCCAAAAATCCTTTGGAACCCAATTCCAACACTTCTTGGCTGAAATCGTCGGTGGTCAGACCCAATTCTTCGCACGCCTTTTTTACGGCGTCTTCGATGGTTTTACCCTTAAAAATCTTTTCCATATATAATATCCTTATTTTTTCTTTTTCTTGTTTTTGTTGACGGGCTCTCCGTTGAGCATTTCTTCGTCCCGTTTCATTTTTTCAATCTGAGTATAATTCAGTTTTTTCTCTTTCACCGGCTTGACTTCTTCCTTCTTTTTGATAAATTTAGGAAGCAATAAGGTCTGCACCAGAGAAAGAAGGTTGTTTGCAATCCAATAAATGGCAACGCCGACGTTCATGGAATAACCGATCCACAAAGAAAGCAAAGGCATGGTATACATCATCATGTTCATACTCTTGGCGGTGGGGTCGGAAGAATCGGTCTGCGTACGGTTCATACGCATGCTGATAAAGGAAACCAAGAAGGAAGACACGGCGGCAATGATGGGAATCAGAATAAACCAACTCCAGATCCCGTGAGAGGATGCGGTTTCTCCCAAATTGATGCCCAAAAATTCCGTTCCGATAACGTTTTTCTGCTGAATGGCTTCGTTCAGACCGTCGATGACGTTGCGGTTTTCGTTGATGGCGTCGGCGATGTAAATCTCGTTCAGATCCAACGCCTGCTGAATCTTGTCGGAATATTCTGCCATTTTTCCGTCGGAAATGTGGGCGGAAAACAATTCTCTCAACTTTACTACAGCCGCGTTGTTAGCAGAAGATTCCACCATGGTCTTGACGGAATTGTACAGATTACTGTCGGAAAAATTACAAATATAGGTAAGGGGTTGACGGATTACGTTCCACAAACCGAAGATCAGGGGAAGTTGAATCAACTGAGGCAGACACCCGGACATAGGGTTGTACCCTTCCGTGGTATACAGATTCTGCAATTCTTCCTGATATTTGGGATTGCGGTTGTCGTTGTGATATTTTTCCGCAAGCCGTTTCATTTTGGGTTGTAAGGCTTGCATTTTAATCTGATTTTTTTGTCCCTTAATGGAAGAGGGCAAAAGCAGAAGTTTTGCAAGGACGGCAAAAACGATAATCGACCAACCGTAATTTCCGTCTAAAACCCAATTAATTCCCTGAAGAATCAATCCCAGGGGGACGTTGATGATGTCCATGATACTACTAAAAAATCCGAGAAACATGTTTTTCTCCTTTTCACGTGCAGGAAGCGTTTTTTTACGCGTACACGGAGTCGGCGTATGCCGCCCCGTCGCCGTTCCGTTGCCTGTCCGGAACGTGGGCAAATACAAAAAAACCTTTTCGGCGGAATGAAGATACGCTCCGAAAAGGATTTTTCATCGTTTGCCTGTTGTGTTTTTTTCGGGAACCGGATCGTAACCCCCTTTGGAAAAGGGATTACACCGTAAAATCCGCCAAAGAGCCAACAAAGAACCTTTCCAAAATCCATGTTCTTCCAAGGCTTGAAGCGCATACTGAGAACAGGTGGGAACAAACCGACAGCAGGGTTTTTTGTAAGGGGAAATATTCCGCTGATAAAAACGGATAAGCCACAGAGCGACGCACTTCATTCTTTCATCGCTCCCTGGCGTTCCAATACGCTTTTCAGCAGATCTTTAACCGCGTTCATGGATACGGTGGACGTTTTTGCACGGGCTACCAAGATAAAATCGTATCCCGATTCCATCTCCGGCTCCAAAAGGCGGTACGCTTCCCGCAAAACTCTGCGGCAGCGGCTCCGTTGTACCGCTTTTCCTACCTTGGTTGAGGTAGTAATTCCCAAGCGGTTGTTCTCCCTTCCGTTTTTACGGAAATACAAGACGAAAAGAGGAGTGACTACACTCTTTCCGCTTTTGTAAAGACGGCGGAACAGACGGTTTTCACAGATGGTTTGTGTGGTTCTCATCAATAGGTCAGTTGCTTTCTGCCTTTTGCTCTTCTTCTGGAGAGCACTTTGCGACCGTTTGCGGTCTTCATGCGCTTACGGAAACCGTGTTCCTTTTTACGCTGACGCTTTTTCGGCTGATAGGTTCTTACCATGATTTTCCCTCCTTCCGGGTGGTTGGCGGCGGAACGAATCCTCGCCCAAGCCGATTTCTTTCATCATTATATATGAAAAAAAGGAAAATGTCAAGAGGGAAGCGGGAAAAAGTCTGAACTTTTTTTAACATATTTCTTTTTTTACTTGCTTATTAAGAGTATATATGGTATTATTATAGTAAATTATTTTATATTTTAATTTTCTTACTATAGAGAAAGGGAGAAAACTCCCCGGGACAGAAAAAAGAGGAGAAACCTATGACTTTTCGTAACGTATGGGAAAAAACGTTGATTCAATTAAAGGAAATGGTGTCGCAAAATGCCTTGGAAATGTGGATTGGAACCTTAGAGCCGGTGGCTTATGAAGATGATGCCGCCGTTTTAATCTCCCCCTCTCCCTTCCAGCGGGATATTGTCATGTCGAAGTATAAAGACGTCATTTCCGCCGCCATGACGGAAGTGGTGGGGTTTGATATCAATATTAACGTGGTAACACCCGAAGAACGCAAAAAACCCGTTCCCGTTGCCGCAGCACCGGCACCGGTGGAAGAAGATCCCATTACCAATATTACCTCTTCCATTGCCCATCCGGAATTTACCTTTGAAAGTTTCGTGGTTGGGGATTCCAACCGCCACGCCCACGCCGCTTGCCTTGCCGTAGCAAAAAATCCCTCGGGTGCCTACAATCCTTTGTTTATTTACGGTGCTTCCGGTTTGGGTAAGACCCACCTGTTGTACGCCGTTCAAAACGAAGTAAAGCGCAAATATCCCGACAAAAACTGCCTCTACGTTCGTTCGGAAGATTTTACCAACGAATTTATTGAGTCGGTTAAAAACAGCAGTCAATCGGAATTTAAAAACAAATACCGCACCGTAGATTTGTTTATGATGGACGACGTTCAATTCATCGGGGGAAAAGAATCTACCCAAAGTGAATTTTTCCACACCTTTGAGGCGTTGTACGGAGAAAACAAGCAGATCGTTCTGGTGTCCGACCGTCCGCCGAGAGATATTCAATTATTGACCGACCGTTTGCGCTCCCGCTTCGAATCGGGGGTCATCGTGTCCGTAGGACAGCCGGAATTCGAATTAAAAGCCGCCATTATCCGTCAGCGGTGTCAATTCTATAATATGGAATTAACCGACGACGTGGTGGAATTTATCGCTCAGCACGTAAAAAGTAACATTCGTCAAATTGAAGGTGTCCTGAAAAAGATGATGGCTTACCGCCTGATTTCCCAATCGACACCCAATATGGCAATCGCCCAATCGGCAATTCGGGATATTACCAACGAAAATCAGCCCCTGCCCGTAGTGATTGATAAAATTCTGTTGGAAGTTTCCCGGGAATACGACGTTTCCATCGACGAGATCTGCTCTTCGAGACGGATTGAAAAAATAACCAATGCCCGGCAGATCGCCATGTACATTATGAGGGAAATTACTCCCATGTCTCTCCCCGAAATCGGAAAACAGTTCGGAAACAGAGACCATTCCACCGTCCACCACGCCATTGAACGGGTGGAATATAAGATTAAAATGAATTCCAACCTGAAACTCCGCATCGACGATATTATTAAGAATATCCGAGAGAAGTAAGAGAAGGGAGAGGTCTTCCTTTCTTTTCATGAGAAAAGAAAGGAAGCGAAAGAAAAGCAAAGGCAGACGAATTTTATTCGTCTGAGGGAAAAATATTTTTTCTACTTATATAGATATAGAGGAGAAATATAACTTTCCACAAGTTTTGGAGAACTTTCTGTGGATAACTTTTCTTTTCCACAAAGTTATAAAAACTGTTTATTACTTTATCCAAACTTCCCACTCCACCTTTTCCCCGAAAAAACTTGTCAACGGTTGTCCTTTTTTCTTCCACAGGGAACCAAGGTGTAATTTTCCTTGGAATATACTCCCAAATTCTCCCTTTCCACAGTTTCCACACCCCCTATTACTATTACTACATATATTTGTTATTTATATATATGAATAAAGAAAACTCATTCTTTTTTCCCTCAGCGAATGAAATTCGCTGACCCTGGCTTTTCTTTTTGGTACTTTTTCTTTTCTCCTGAAAAGAAAAAGTACA
>JAZSJP010000057.1:0-1536 GCA_045534395.1 Eubacteriales bacterium
CCATAGGAATCTTTCTCACTAAAATACTGTTTCGGGAGAGAAAATGAGCGCAATTTTACCGATTTTGATAATTTTTGTGTTTGGTTACGGATTGATTCGTAAAGTGCCGATTTTTACATATTTTTGCGACGGAGTCAAAGACGGATTGCACGTATGCCTGCAAATTTTTCCAACGCTAATTCTAATGTTGACGTCCGTTGCCGTATTCCGTTCCTCGGGAGCTATGGATCTACTGATTTCCGTTCTCGCGCCTGTCTGTCAATTTTGTTCCATCCCGCCCCAAATTCTGCCCCTTGCTTTGGTGCGCCCCCTGTCCGGCGGCGGCGCTTTGTCGGTCTGCGAAAACCTGCTTGCTACCTACGGCGCAGACTCTTTGGTCGGAAAAATGGCAGCAGTCTTATCCGCATCCACCGAAACCACCTTTTACACCTTAGGTGTCTATTTACCCCGAACAAAACAACACGGCACAGGCAAAATCTTCGCCTGCGCCGTGATTTGTGATATAATCACTTTAATTACTTGTGTAATTACGGTGAATCTATTGTAATAATTTAATCCAACTTGGCTTTTCTTTCGCTTCCTTTCTTTTCTCCGGAAAAGAAAGGAAGAAAAAACCTCGCCTTTCTTACTTCTCTGCCAATTTGCGCCCCATCAGGACGCCCATGACGGAAGCCATCATCAGCCCGCGGGTCCAACCGCTGGAGTCACCCAAGCAGTAAAGTCCCGGTACGTTGGTGTTGAAATCCTTGTCCATATCCACTCGATTGCTGTAGAATTTCAGTTCGGGAGAATAGAGCAGGGTTTCCGTCGATGCAAAGCCCGGAACCACGTGGTCGAGAGCGTGGATAAAGTTGATGATATTGGTCATTGCCCGGTAGGGAATCGCCGCGGTAATATCGCCTGCGACCGCGTCGGGAAGGGTCGGCTTCAGATTGGAATGACTCAATTCCTTTTCCCACGTCCGTTTTCCGTCCAAAATATCGCCGAAACGTTGCACGAGAATGTGACCGTTGGCAAGCATGTTGGACAATTCTCCCACCTTTTGTGCGTAGGCAATGGGTTGATTGAAGGGAACGCTGAAATTATGGGAAACCAAAATGGCAAGATTGGTATTATTGAATTTCAATTCCTTGTAAGAATGTCCGTTAACCACCGCCAAATCGTTGTCGTAATTCTCTTGGCTTACGAATCCGCCGGGATTCTGACAGAAGGTACGCACCTTATTTTTAAAGGGCTGGGGATACCCAATCAACTTGGATTCATACAGAACCTTGTTGACCTGTTCCATCACCTCGTTGCGCACTTCCACCCGAACACCGATGTCTACCGTTCCTGGACGGTGCTGAATTCCGTGCTCGGTGCACAATTTTTCCAACCATTCCGCACCTCTGCGTCCTGTTGCCACAACTACGTCGTCGGCATAAACCGTCAACTCTTCGGCACCTTTTTTCAGGTAAGCACCTTTGCAGGTATGATCTTCGATCAGAAGATCGGTACACTCATAGCCAAACATCATTTCCACGCCGTTGTTCAATA